>JABWAN010000526.1 GCA_013361015.1 Candidatus Zhuqueibacterota bacterium
GAAAATCGACACGTTCACAGTGAAGCTCACAGTCTCAGGTCCGGCAGGAAGCGATACATTGCTGCGACCTAACTACATCACGGTGAAGCCTCCGCCCGCGCCAAGCGCGCGTTTTGAAGTCACGCCCAGTTCGGGAACCGCGCCGCTCACCGTGCAATTCACCGATCGCTCCACCGGGCAGATTAACACACGCTTGTGGGAATTTGGCGACGGGCAAACGAGCACGGAGAGCAATACTTCGCACCTTTACTCAGATGGTGGAACCTATACCGCAAAACTCACAGTCACTGGTTTGGGAGGAACCAGCTTTACTACCGCGACCATCCGTATCAAGTACGCCGTGCCAGTTGCGGATTTCATAGCTTTTCCGCGCAACGGCGTGGCGCCACTTACCGTGCAATTTACCGATTCTGCGCGCGGCAACGTCACGCTGTATCGCTGGGAGTTTGGGGATGGCTATGCGGCCGTGGGGAAGAACCCGTCCCATATCTATCAGAATGCTGGCGTCTATTCGGTACAGTTGAAAGTCTCCGGGCCGGGAGGCGAGCACACTGCAATTAAAAACGACTATATCACGGTCACGCCCAGCGGCACTTATTTCACCGATCGCAACCTCACACTCATGCCGCTGCGCAACGGCTCCGCGTGTTGGGGCGATTATGACAGCGACGGCGATCTGGATGTTTTGCTGACCGGCGAACGCGACAACACGTATCACGCGCTCATCTACAAGAACAACGGCAATGACACGTTCACAAACCTCAACGCCGTGCTCTCGCCCGTGGCCTATGGCAACACCTCATGGGGTGATTACGACAACGACGGCGATTTGGATGTTTTGATTTCAGGCTGGAACGGCACGCAAGACGTGCTCAAAGTTTATCGCAACGACGGCAGCGACAAATTCAACGCGTTGAGCCAGAGCTTCAAGACCGTGTCGTATCGCGAAGCGGAATGGTTCGATTATGACACGGACGGCGATTTGGATATCATGGTTACCGGCGCAGAAAACAACAACCCCGTTGCGTATCTTTATGTGAACAACCGCAATGATTCCTTCGCTCTGCTTGCGCTCAATCTGCCCACTCTACTTTACGATGGCTCGATTACCGTCGGCGATTCCGACAATGACGGTGATGTGGATTTGCTGCTCACCGGCTTGAAGGGCACACAAGCCTACTCGATTCTTTATCGCAATGATGGCAGCGGTCGCTTCACCAACGCCAATGCCAATTTGCGCGGCGTCTATTCCATCAGCGCGGCGCAATTCGGCGATTGCGACAATGACGGCGATTTGGATCTTTTGCTCGCCGGCAGCGAATACGGCGGCGGTCGTTATGCCGGCATCTATCGCAATGACGGCAACAATGTCTTTCGCGACCTCAACGCGAATCTTCTCGGCCAAAGGCAGGGCAGCGTGTCCTGGGGAGATTATGATAATGACGGTGACTTGGACGCTATCGTTTCCGGCGAAAGCACTCTCGGCGATCACGTGCGCTTGTATCGCAACGAGGGCGGCAATCGCTTCACGCTTGCGAGTGACAACTTCGCGCATGCCGTCGGCGCGTGCCAATGGGGCGATTATGACAATGACGGCGATTTGGATTTGCTCTTGGCCGGAAGAGACGGCAACGTAGCCACGGATATTCACGCGAAAATTTATCGCAACGAAAATTCTCCGCCCAATCATAAACCCGCAGCGCCCGCGAATTTGAAGAGTAGCATGGCCAGCGGCGTGCTCACGCTTTCGTGGGATGCCGCTTCGGACAGCGAAACGCCCGCAAAGGGACTCTACTACAATCTTCGCCTCGGCACCACACGCGAGGGCAATGATCTCATGACTGCGCACTCCACTCGCAGCGGCGTGCTCACCGTGCCGAGCTTCGGCAACGTACAACAAAATAAACGCTGGTCCGTGCACGGCTTGAATCCCAATCTCGCCTATTATTGGAGCGTGCAAGCCCTCGACGGTTGCTTTGCCGGCTCGGAATGGGCCAGCGCAGAAATTGTGAGCGCCGTGGGCGACGATCATTCCGAGGGCCCCGCGCAATTTTCTTTGCAGCAGAATTATCCCAATCCCTTCAATCCCACGACGAAGATCGGTTTTACTTTGGCAGAGCCAGCGCACGTGCGGTTGTCTCTTCATGACCTCACCGGCAAAGAGATAAAAGTTTTGTTGAACGAAAAGCGCGGCGCCGGCGCACACGAGGTTGCTTGGGATGGCCGCGATGCTGCCGGGCACCAAGTCGCCTCCGGCGTTTACTTCTACACCATTCGCAGCCAGTCGTTTGTGGAAACGAAGAAAATGATTTTGACGCAATGAACCGCTGCTGCACGAATCACTTTTACCGCGAGAACTCCGCTTATGAAAAAGCCTGTGCCCTTGCTGCTCGCGCTTCTGGCGAGCCTCGTTTTGCAGTTGCCGGTATTTTCCCAAGCCACGAAAACCATCATCGTCCTCGACTTCGAAGACCAAGGCTTCCGCCGGTCCGATTTCGAGCTGGCGGTTTGGCTTCCTGCGCAAATTCAGAAAGCGCTAGTGGCTTCTCCGTATATCACCGTGGTCGAGCGCCACAAGCTAAACGAAGTGCTCAAAGAGCACGCTCTCTCGCAAACCGGCGTTATTGATGAAAGCACGGCTATCAAAGTCGGCAAGCTCATCGGTGCACAGAAAATTCTCATGGGCGAATTCGAGTATGGCGTTAATGGCAAATACGCCCTCAGCGCGCGTTTGGTCGATATTGAAAGAGGTCGCGTCGAGGGGCAGTGGCTCGCCGCGGACCTCGAACAGAAAAAGATCAAAACGTTTGTTGAAGAAGTGGCTAGCGGTGTAAACGCCAAGATGAAGAACTTGCTGGCGCTAGAGAAAATCGTTCGTCTCGAGAATCCCTCCGCGCCGTTTCAAATAACGATTGCGACTACAAAGGAAAGCTTTCTTCTAGACGAGTTGGTGACTTTCACTCTTACGGCAGATCGCAATTGCTACGTGCATCTTTTTGACATCGGCGCGAGCGGCAAAATACATCTGCTCTTTCCCAACAAGCTCCAGCCGAACAATTTCATCAAGGCCGGCGAGACGATCCGCATCGAGAACATAAAAGCCAGTCCCCCCGCGGGAATGGAAACCGTGAAAGCCATTGCCACACTGGATTCCGTTTCTTTCGGCGAGATGATCGATTTGGTTAGCGCGCCGGCAACCTTTCAAGCCTTGGGCGAGGACGTAGAAAAATTTTCGCGGGATTTGGAGATTGTGGTTTCGCCGCTGGCAAAAGACCGCTGGACCGCGGCACGGCTCGCATTTGAAATAGAAGAAAAGTGATTCGTGCTTCGCCGAGGATGGCCGGGAGTTTTTATTTCTCTCATCTGTTTTGATTTTTGAACTCTGAATTCATTCCTCTCGGCCTGTACGTGTCAAGCTAACAAAACGTGCCAATCCCCAAAGGGAAAGAACAGGATCGAGGCTCCAAAAGTCCCCTTCTCTTTTTAAGAGAAGGGGATTTAGGGGATGAGTTCCGAATTGCAGATTCTCAATCTTCATCGTCAAGATTCGTTCGCAGCAACAACACACGAGGGCTCCTATGAGCAAACGCGCATTCTTACTGCTGGGCATGGTGCTCTATTCCGCGGTCGCGCTTTCGGCCAAAGAGAAGTATGCTCTCATCATCGGCATCAATGATTATCGCTCGCCGCAAATCCGGGACTTGCACTATAGCGAAGCCGATGCGCTCTATTTGAAAGACATGCTCGTCAAATATGCCCGCTATCAGCCTCAGAACGTAAAAATGCTGCTCGGTAGCGAGGCTACTGCGCCTCGTATCAAAGAAGAGGTTTATTGGTTGGGAGAGGTTGCCGACAAAGAGGATGACGTCTTCTTCTATTTCAGCGGGCACGGCACGCGCGTACCCGACGCCGATAGAAACGAAGAAGACGGCATGGATGAGGCCTTCTGTCCTTATGAAACCGAAATCAACAAAACTGCCACGGTGATTCTCGATGACGACCTCGGGCATTGGTTCAACCGCATCCTTGCCGAAAAAGTCATCGTGGTGCTCGATTGTTGCCACTCCGGCGGCGCGGCGGGACGCAGCCTCACGGATGATGGCTCGAAAGGCTTGGAATTTTCCACGGCTGCCACCGGGCGAGGCCTGCTGAATCCTGATTTGGATCCCTATGCCCGCGACTTGACGATCGACAACAAATTTATCATCACCGCGAGCGAGGCCGAGGAGCAATCCTACGAAAACCCAACGCTTGGGCACGGCGTTTTCACTTATTATCTCGGCGAGGCGCTGCGCGGCAGCGCAGATTCCGACAACGACAAAGCCATCACCACCGTGGAAATGTTCGAGTATACGAAAAACAAAACGCTCGCCTTCGCGCAAACGCTCGAACGCAAACAAACGCCGGTCAAATTCGGCACGATTGAAAATGCGATCATCGCCGAGGTGGGAAGTCAAATGGTCGATCTGAAATTGTTCGATCGCGATTTGCGGCTCGTGGGATTGGGCATTGGCGGCAATCAAGTGAAAAAGGGCGAGGTGTTCGTAATCAAGAAAAATATCCGCTCACGCGATTTGGAAATTGCGGATCGTGAAATTTTCAAAGTCGAGATCACCGCGGTCAAAAGCGATTATTCCGAAGGCCGCCTCATCGAAGAATACTTCGCCAATTTGAATATCGATATCAGCCGCTACGGCGATTACTACGCGATCAAGCTGGCGTACGGCGCGCTCTTCATCAGCACTACGCCGTGGTCCACGGTTATTTTAGATGGCAAAGAGATCGGGCCGAGTCCGCTGGTCATACCCGAAGTGCTGGAAGGCGAGCATTCCCTTGAGTTTTGAGTCGACCTCATGGGTT
>JABWAN010000527.1 GCA_013361015.1 Candidatus Zhuqueibacterota bacterium
ATTTTTAAGCACGAACGCCATCTGAGGTAGCATTCTTTCGCCGCACATTGCACCTTCGTCACTGCCGAACAAGTAGCCGGACGCAATCGGCAACGTGCGCTCTTTCGCGCTTTCGTCTTCGCGCGGCGGATTTTCATAATGGAAGCCTAAAACGCACACAGCCCAACCCAACGTCGTGATCGCGTACAAACACTGCGTACCCATGAATTCACCTCAATCGCTTCTGAACGGAGCATAGCTCGGACCCGGGAGCCTGCTTCATTGCACCATGAATTAAATAGTGTTCGTCCGAAAACGCAATTTAGGCGTGTGGCCGAACAGAGGGAGAATCAAAACTCGGCAGCGCCGAGCAAAATCGGCAAATAAAAAACGCCTGCGGTCTCGCAAGCACGGCAGCACTGCGAACGAAACAAACGAGACTTTGTTCTTTAGAAAATCAGCGGAGAGATTAGGTTTGAACTGCGCGCGGCAAGGACAAAGACAATTTGTGAATGTCTCTAAGAACCCCGATCGAAAAATAAAATAAAAGCCCGGCAACCATGGCGTCGCGACCTAAACCGTTCGAGTTTTTGTGCGTAATGTGAAGAGGCGCGTGTCTCTTCCCGAGAGGACTTCGCTGCGGGGCGAATAAGATACTGCGTGAAGCAAAGAGCCGGCTACGAGTGCGATTGGGCTGGAAGAATCACTCTGCCCATGTGGCTTTCTTTTTTTTGTCCCGCGTGGCAAAAAATGAAGGCCACAAGATAGAAAGTTGTATCAGAATGTCAAGGCAAATTTTTTCCCCGGAGGGTGGTGTATGCACTTCTGCAAAATTCAAGTGGTAACCGCTCGACTTCCGGCGCATCATCGCATGACTTTCAGCCGCTCTTTTTCGGTTTGTCGCTGCTCGTTCTTGAGAGTCATCTCTGCTTGTTTACCGAGGGGGCTAGTGCACCGAGGTGGCTTAAAGCGCTGCGCAGACTTCAAAAAGCAAAAGCCTGCATACTCATAAGGTTTGATGAGCACTAGCGATCATGCAACAGCCATGTCACTCAGCAATATCCATATTCCGTCTAGCTCCAAGCCTCCTCGTTCGATGAGACCATCTCGCTAAACACGAACGCACCCCGGCGCAGCAGCGACAGAACATAGAAAACCAAACCTAATTCTACTGCGCGAATCACCTCGCGTGGCCCACGAAGCGCGCAAAATACGCTAAAAGGGTTTTCGTGTGTTACGTGCGCTGCGTGAGCGCAAGTTTGAACGCGACAGTTTCGAACTAGCATTTTGCGATGACTCTCGAGCCATTCAGAAGTGCTGTCCACGAAAGACGAAGGCATGACTCTCCCCGGTTTTCTCAGTTTTGCATCACGCTTTTTTCGAAATTCCGAAAATTAGAATGACGGCACCAGCATCCAAGGGCTGGCCGTGCGCAACCACAGGGGTAAAGGCCTGCAACTGTTGAAACTTTGAGCAACAACGAGAGCGAAGTCTCGCGGTATGTTTTCTGCCTGTTAAATCTCATTCGCCCGCCAATCGGAAAGGAGAGGAGTGATGGATAAATTCATGCGAAGGGCAGTGGTGGTCCCCGGCCTTTTCGGAACCTCGTTGAAGCGCGGGGTGATCGAAGCTTTCGATAGCGCTATCCAATACTTCGTTTTTAGTTTTTCGTGGTGAATTGGAATTCTGTCAGTGTTGGCTTCGCAAAGCGGGTTTGAGGAAGACCGCCGGCAATGGTTTGCGCCATTCTGCTTTCAGATATGAAGACTTGCAATGAAGAAAACTCTTAGTTACGTTCTAGCAGCTCTCCCACTCGGATTGACGGATGATATGCCACGACTGCGAGCAGCGTATTTGCCGTCTGCGTTGATGACCAAAGCATACGGTGTTTTAATCCTGCGCTGCATTTGACGAACGCGTTGTATCAGCTTCAATGCCAAATGCGTTTATGCAAGTATTGGGAGAAGGAGCGCCTCTGCTGTTTACGTTTTATCGCTCACTGTGCGCCCCCAGGCCTCCTCATAATTTCATGGCAGCGCGCCGCATGGCGCAAGCGCCTCACTTTCGAATAACGGTGCGCCGATTTTTGCGAAATGGTGCAAACTAAAAACAGGCGTGAAGGAGCACAATGAAGACTCGCAAAGCTCTACTTATGGCAACACTGGCTTGCCATGCAAGCGTCACTCTCGTATTGGCTCAACCTCTCGACCCACGACTCGACCGCAAGGCCGGCGCGGCTTTGGCAAGTTTCACTTCTTCCAACCTACCCATTGTCGTCATTGACACGCACGGCCAGCAGATTCTTGATGAGCCGAAAATCACCGCGGACATGGGGATCATCTATAACGGCCCGGGTGTGAGAAACTATCTCACCGATCCCTTTAATCACTACAACAACAAGATCGGTATCGAGATTCGCGGCGCCAGCTCGCAAATGTTTCCGAAGAAACAATTCGGCATTGAAACCCGCGACGCGCAAGGCGAGGACCTCGACGTAGCATTGCTTGGTCTGCCCGAAGAGAGCGATTGGATTTTATCCGCCTCGTATTCCGACAAAACGCTCATGCGCAACGTGCTGGCCTACAAACTCGCGAATGATTTGGGCTATTACGCCAGCCGCACGCGTTATTGCGAAGTGGTGTTGAACGGCGATTATCACGGCGTATACATGCTCATGGAGAAAGTCAAGCGCGACAAGAATCGCGTGAATGTCGCCAAAATGAATGCAACTGACATTGCCGGTGATGCGGTGACCGGAGGCTACATTTTCAAGATCGACAAGCTCGCAGGCTCGAGCACGCAAGGCTGGAATTCCGCGCATCTGCCTTATCCCGGCGCGTGGCAGCAAATTTTTTATCAATACGATTATCCCGATCAAGATGAGATTGTGCCGGAGCAAAAAGCATATCTGCAAAACTATGTCGCCGCATTCGAAGGCTTGATGGCGCGGCCGGATTATGCCGATCCGCAAAACGGCTACTCGCGTTGGCTCGACGTCGATTCGTTTGTTGACTACTTCATTCTGCAAGAGATCGCGCGCAACGTGGATGGCTATCGCTTGAGCGCGTTCATGCACAAAGACCGCGACAGCAAAAATCCAAAACTAAAAATGGGCCCGCTGTGGGATTTCGATCTCGCTTTTGGCAACGCCGACTACTACGATGGCGCCAAGATCGCCGGTTGGCAAGTTGATTTTCAAGTGCAGAGTGATGCGTTTCCGCTGCCGTTTTGGTGGCAGAAGCTGATGCAAGATTCCAATTTTGTCAACGCGCTCAAAGCGCGGTGGGAACAATTGCGCAAAGAGGTCATCACCGTCCCGCGGCTGAATGCCTACATTGATTCGGTGGCAAATTATATCGACGAAGCGCAGGCCAGAAATTTTCAGAGATGGCCCATACTCGGCACGTATGTGTGGCCGAACGCTTACATTGGGCAATCCTATTCCGACGAGCTGGACTATTTTAAAAATTGGCTGCAAATGCGCATCGCGTGGATGGATGCCAGAATGCCCGAGCGCGGCGGTACGGGCACGGCAAAGCATGCGCAGGCCTTTCCTCGCGCTTTCACGTTAGCACAGAATTTTCCCAATCCTATCCATGCAAAGGAAGGCGAATCCTTCGACAACCCGAGCACGACGATTGCGTTCCATCTGGAGCGTTCCGCATTTGTCTCGCTCAAAATCTTTAATGTCTCCGGCCAGGAGATTACGGCCCTGGTCGAAGGTGAATTGCCGGCAGGCGATCATGAGAGAAGTTTTTTTCTGAACACCCTCGCGAGCGGCGTGTATTTCTATCGCCTGCAAGTCGGAGACGGAGCCGCGAGCAAAAAGCTGTTGGTCATCGGCCGATGAGATACACAATGCGGTGATGCAATCATGGCTCAATCTTCCTATCTCGCTCTGCAAAGTCGCGGGTGCCACAATGTCAATTTAGCTACACCCACGCATTTCGTGCCGCAAATCGTCGAAGCGTTGTGCCTAGCCGCGGAGCGCGGTTTGGAAGTGCCGCTGGTTTACAATTGCGGCGGCTATGAAGCCGTGGAGACGCTGCGTTTGCTCGAAGGCATTATCGATATTTACATGCCTGATATCAAATATTCGAACGATGCACATGCGCGGCGCTATTCCGGCGTCAAGGATTACTGGGAGTGCGTGCAGCCGGCCGTGAAGGAAATGCACCGCCAAGCCGGCGACCTCAAATGCAATCGCTACGGCCTCGCGGCGCGCGGACTTTTGATTCGCCATTTGGTTTTGCCCAATCAACTTGCGGGCTCGGAGCAGGTGTTGCGCTTTATTGCCGAAGAAATTTCGCGCGACAGCTATGTGAATATCATGGAGCAATATCGCCCGGCCTTTAAAGCGCCGCAAATGCCTCTGCTCGCCCGACGGATTACTTCACAAGAATACGAGGAGGTGTTGCGCTACGCCCAAGCATTGGGGTTGCACCGCGGCTTTGATGCGACCTCTTAGTTTTTAGGCAGCTTCCATTTCGACCCACACAACACGCCAGATGCACAAAAGGGCTTTTTAGTTTTTCGCATGTTTCGTGGGCAGAAGTTTTAACGTGCCTGTGTAGAACCAGTGTCTCGTGAACATGGAAGGTTTTATGAAAACGAGGAGTGCGGACTTTCATCTCCGCGAGGTATTTGCTGACGAAAGCTCCACACTCTTTTCAAAGTGAAAGAGGACACTATGAAAAACCCATTGTTCGTGTTTTTTATGCTCGCTCTCGTGGCGAGTTTTGCTTCCGCGGGAAGCACAGATAAGTCGTCGAACGTTGAGTCGCGCGTGCGAGACCTGCTTGCGAAGATGACGCTCGAAGAAAAAATCGGACAGATGAATCAAGTGACTATTGATGTGGTTTCCAAAGGCGAGGGCGGC
>JABWAN010000528.1 GCA_013361015.1 Candidatus Zhuqueibacterota bacterium
AAAATCTTTTCCTGGCCCAACGCGCGCGCAGCGATATGGCGCAACAAAAAAACCTCAAAAAATGATTTCTTAACTTGACATAGTGAGTCCGGGTTATGTTGTAAAAAAAAAGCCGCACAACACAAAGCTTGCATCACTTACCTTCACGAACACATTACTCTCTCAATACTCCCACATCAAGCCGGTTGAAAAACTGCGCACCTCGTTGAAATTGCGTTCGACTTGTGCATAGTAGTATTGCAGCGCGTTGCGCACGGCAAGCTGCGCGGTGAGATTCGACCAACGAAAGAGCAGGCGCGCGTCCAACTGTTTTTTGGGCACGCGTTGATCGCTGCGAAAAAGCTGCACCTCGACTTTGGAAGCATAGCTGTAATCCGCTTCGAGCGAGAAGGGGCCGAGATGCAACGACGGTGAAACATACGCGAGAAAGCGCGGACGATAGGTAAGCGGATCGCCGTCTTTGAAGGTGATGGGAATATCTTCGTTGGCTCCGGCGCGCACAACTTTCGGATCGGTCCACGTTGCCGAGGCTTCGAGGCGAATCAGATCATTCAAGAAGCGCATATGGCCGCTCAACTCCACGCCCGGGATTTTGGCTTCGTGAATGTTGACCAGTGTGGCGAAGAAGCTCGTGCCGCTCGCCACGAACACCGGCTCCACCAAATCGTCATACCGGTTGTAGAAGCCCACGGCTTCGAAATTTCCCAACTCGCCAATCTGTTGGCGCCAGCCGAATTCATAAGAAAGCGAGCGTTCGGTGTTGATGAAAGCATTCGGCTGAAACGGAATAGGCTGATCAAATTGCAAAAATCTCTCGCCCAAAACCGGAATGCGAATACCGCGCCCGACAGCCGCATGAAAATTTGTCGAAGAAAAAAGCTGATAGCTTAATGCAATTTGCGGATTCAAGTATTGCTCTTCGATGCCCTCGGGGATGGGATTGACCACGGGCTTGCGTTTGAAGAATTGTATTTGCAACGGCGGCCCGGGCAGCAAGTAATAGTGATCATAACGCAGGCCGGCGGTAAAACGCGTCCTCTTGTTGATTTGCCAAACTTGCTGCAGATAGGGTGAAACTGTGTAGGCGAAATGGCGGCCGATGTCGCGCTGTTCCGCGAAGTCGTAATGATACTCCAGACCCACGGTGAAATCCATGCTGCTATCCAGCCGCGCGTGGATTTGGAAATCCGCGCCCGGGCCTTGCGCCGGCGCAAAATCACCTTCCACTTTGAACTGATTGCCGGTCAATTGCCGCACCATGGAGGCGCGCCATTTGAATTCCAACCAATCATTCGCGCGCAAGCGATACTGCGCATAGAACGTGTACGCATCAAGAAAGAGCCGGTACTCTTTAAATGCAAGCGGAACGACAAACGGTTTGCCGTTCTCCGCCCATACAAACTCGCCGCGGCGATCACGCGCATATGCGCCGAACAGCGTTAATTCAGATTGGTCATCAAATGCATAACTCAATTTGGCCGTGCCGTTCCAACGCTGAAAGTGGCGGTTTTCGCGGTCGCCGGTGGACTCGTGCCGGCCGAGAGAAGCGCGCACACCGAGCTTGCCGAATTGCCGAGCGTAGCTCAAATCCGTGCGGTTGAAGTGGAGCGTGCGATCGGTCCAATGCCATGCTGTTTCGTAAGGATCATCGTAAATGCCCGCGCTGGTGCGAATCGAAAAACGGCCTTCGGGCGTCGGTGCTTTGGTGATGACGTTGATCACGCCGCCGAGTGCGAATGAACCATATAACGCTGAGGCCGGGCCTTTGATCACTTCGATGCGCTCGAAATCCGTGACCGGTAAAATGTCCCAATTCATATTACCGAAATCACTCGGCAGCGCCGGAATGCCATCCAACAAAACCAACACACGGCTGCCGAGGCCGCGCGTGTAGCCGGTGCTATTGCGCACGTTCACATTCTCCCCCACCAAACTCACACCCGGAATGCTTTCCAGCGCGGCGTCGAGGCGCAACGGATTGCGCCGCAACGCAGACTCGCTGGAAAGCGCGCTCACACTCACCGCTGCGGTTTGAATTTCTTCGACCTGCCGGCTGGCGGTGACGACCACTTGCGACATTTCGAGCAAAGTGGGCTGCAACCTGAAATCAACGCGAGACACCGAGCCTTCGGTCAAGTATACAGTCGCGCGCCCAATTTGGTAGCCGATAAAAGTCACGCGCAACGTATAAAATCCCGGCGAGAGTTTTCGAATGACAAACTTGCCGTCGCGATCCGCGCTGGCACCGAGCAAAGTACCCAACACTTGCACGTTCGCGCCCGGCAATGTTTCGCCGGTTTCGGCATCGAAAACCTGGCCGTGAATTTCGCTGGTGGATTGGGGCTGTGAAAAAGCAGGCACGCCCATTAGCAACATCAGCACGGTCATAAAAAAGCCCCGAACGCACGGGGCTAGTAGAGTTGGCTTCACTCGGATTTCTCCTTTGAGGTGTCATGGCAAGCCGGCGAAACACACGCTAAAAAGCCTTCCGCGTTTTTCGTGTGCTTTGTGGGCAATAAGTTTGAATGAGTCAAGACAGAAGAGAAAATTGGAATCAACTTCACGGACAATCGCCGCAATCTTTGCAAAAGTTCACGCCATTGGGTAGAGAAGAGAAGCGCACTTTGAAATTCACGTTCGAAAGCGTAGCCCCGGGCGCAACCGCGACCGGCCTCGGCCGCAAAGAATCTGTGGGACAGCTATGAAAGCCGACCGCACGAATACTGGCCAAGCTTCCGCCCTTGCCGAACCAGAAGAGTGCAATGAATTTGTATTCGCCGCTGGTGACCGCGGTGCGATAATGATAGGTCTTGGCGAATTTCTTGATGCTGATGTCAAGCCCTTTGAGGTAGAGAATGTAGTCGAATTGCGTGCGCGGAATGATCGGAAAGAACGCGACCGCGGCGATCTCGGTGTTCGCCGGCCATTCGTCGGTGAAGGTGATGTCGCCTTCAATGAAGGCGTCGCGTTTCGCCAGATCCCAATTTGCAACAATGTTCACGCTGTCTGCAATGGGTTCTTCGTCGGTCAATTCGATGGTTTTCGGAGTGAGCTGGCCCGGTGCGGTATACAGGCCGAGGATATTGGCAATGTCCCACGCTTCGCCTTTGCGGCGCCAAAGCACGCCGGCAGCATCATAATGTCCCAAATCCGCGACAATGTCGAAACGCACGGTATCGGGATCGGTGCGGTTGAGATCGATATTGATTGGCAAGGGATCGCTGAAGACCACATCCGTCAGCAAATTGTCCGGCGGAAGTTTTTTCACGGCCACGAATGCGACTTCACGCACATGCTCGGGCGCAGGCGTGTTGTTGAAAACGACTTCCCCGCGAATGCGCGAGCGCACGGGATCCATGCCGTGATCATAGTCGCAACTCGCGACAAGAACGAAGGCGATGAGCAACACTGGCAGCGCTAGCTTGCGTATGAGATAAAGCTTCATGATTCCTCGGTTTCAGGTGTATGTTGAAGTGCTTGACAAAGTGTTACAGCCGAAGGACACATTTCCCGGCGAGAAATTCACAACTCTTGTTACACAAAATTTACGAAAAAGTGCAGGTGGGAGCAAGCAGTTATTCGGGAAATAAAAAAGGCCCGAGTCATTCGACCCGAGCCTCTTGGCTGTGAGGGGGAGCCACAATTCCTTAGCAATATTCTAAAGCAATCCCTTTGCTTCAGTTTTGTTGCTTTGGCCATCCTGGCCTTTACATTCCTTGTGTCTTCTGCCCAAATACATTGCAACGCGTGTGCCGTGCGCCATTCGCGGTGGCGTGCTCGTGGAGAGTTTTCTCGAACTGCTTAAAAGCTGAATTTGAATGTCGCCGGCGCGCGACATTGCGAACGTGAGGCAACCTCAAAAGGTGTTGAACGACATTTATGTATTCGGCTGGAGTGCAAAAGCGAAATTGCAATTCCATTTTTGTCTTCCTATTGAAAATAATCTTTTGCAGTTTCTCGCCAGAATTAGCCGTTTCGCACTGACGACTTACGAAAGGATGGACTATGCTGGTTCACATCACCGAGAATTTTGAAGAGATGAGCAAGCTCGCGGCGCAAATTGTTGCGGAGCTTGTGCGCAAAAAACCGGATTGCGTATTGGGCTTTGCAACGGGCAGCACGCCGCTGGGCCTGTACAAGGAGCTGATTCGCATGCACCATAAAGAGGGCTTGGATTTTTCCAAAGTCACCACGTTCAATTTGGATGAATACGTCGGGCTACCGCCGGAGCACAATCAAAGTTACCATTATTTCATGTGGGAAAACTTGTTCAACCATATCAACGTTGATCGGCGCTTCGTTCACATTCCCATGGGCATGGCGAAGGATATTGACGCGTTTTGTGAATGGTATGAGGAAAAAATTCAGAAGGCCGGCGGGATTGATTTGCAGATTCTCGGCATTGGCGCGAACGGACACATTGCGTTCAATGAACCCGGCTCTTCGCTCGGCTCGCGCACGCGCATCAAAACTTTGACGGGCACGACGCGCGAAGCCAATGCGCGCTTCTTCCAAACGCCGGATGAAGTGCCGCGCTATGCGCTGACGATGGGTGTCGGCACGATCATGGATGCCAAAGAAATTTTGCTGCTCGCTAACGGGGAAAGCAAAGCCGAGGCGATTGCCGCAACCTGCGAAGGCCCGATCACTGCGATGTGGCCGGCCACCATCGTACAAATGCACCGGCTCGCCACGGTGATCGTGGACAAAGCTGCGGCTTCAAAATTGAAGATGAAGTACTGATATGGGCTCTGTGAGAAAAGCATCTTCAGGTAGGAAAACCACGAGATCGAAGCGTGCATTAAAAATCTCCAGCGGATTGTGTTTCTTGCTTTTCATCCGCTGGAGATTAGTTTTT
>JABWAN010000529.1 GCA_013361015.1 Candidatus Zhuqueibacterota bacterium
GTTTATTTGCTATAATCGCGACGGCAAAATTCTTTGGTCGCGCTCGCTCACGGAAGAGTTCGGGCGCTTCTCCGGCTACGGCGGCCGCACGATGACGCCGGTGGTCGATGAGAATCTCGTCATCATTAGCATCATCAATTTCGGTTGGGGCAAGCACGCGCCGATGGGGCACCGTTTTTATGCTTTCGATAAACGCACCGGCGAATTGATGTGGGCTGGTGAACCGGGAAGCCGGCCGTATGATACGAATTATTCCACGCCCGTGGTTGCAACCATCAACGGCCAGCGCTTGCTCATCGCGGGCGGCGCCGATGGCGCAGTGCAGGCGATGAAAGTCCGCACCGGCGAAAAAGTGTGGGAATTCAAGCTCACCAAAACCGCCATCAATTCCGCCATCGTTGTTGAAGGCAATTACGTCTATGCGAGCCACAGCGAAGAGAATATTGACACGAGCAACATGGGTCGCGTGGTTTGCATTGACGGCACCGGCACGGGGGACGTGACCAAAACGCATGAGGTGTGGCGCTTCGATAATTGCGAAGCGGGCTATGCTTCTCCGATGTTGCACAACGGACGTTTGTATGTCGTCGATAATTCCGCAAATCTTTTTTGCATGGATGCACGCACTGGGCAACGCTATTGGCAATTCGGGCTTGGCAAGGTCGGCAAAGGCTCGCCGGTGTGGGCCGATGGCAAAATCTACGCAACCGAAGAGAACGGGCTGTTTCACATTTTGCAGCCCGGTGAAAATGAGTGCAAATCTTTGGATGTCGAAAAACTCACGTTGCAAAACGGCCGTTATGCTGAGCTTTACGGCTCGCCCGCCATCGCGTATGGCAGAGTCTATTTCACCGCGGAAAGCGGGTTATATTGTTTGGGCGACAAGAATGCCTCATTCAAAATGACGCCCGCGACTGTTGCGGCGAATGCCATGGTCGCAGATAAAAACGCGGCGCCGGCTCATTTGCAAATTGTGCCCGCCGAAGTTCTGCTCGTCCCCGGCCAGAAGATAAAATTCCGCGCACGTGCATTCGATGCCAAAGGCAACTTTCTGCGCGAAGTCAGCCCGGTTTGGAGCACGGAACTGGCCGCGCAGGTGGGCCGGCAGGGTGAAATCACTTTTGACAAGAGTAAAGTGGTGCAAGCCGGAACCGTGACGGCGACCCTCGACAATCTCAAAGGCACGGCGCGGGTGCGCGTGATTGCCGCGGCCCCATGGGAAGAAAGTTTTGAAGCTGTCGAAGAAGGCAAGCTGCCTTTGTATTTCGTCGGCCACAACAACAAGTTTGCAGTGCAAACCAAAGAGGGCAATAAAGTACTGGTGAAGCCGCCGGCTGCCGTGGGCTTGAATCGCTCCGACCTTTTCTTTGGTTCGTCAACCAGCAAGGGCTACGTTATGCAAGCCGACGTGCTAGCGAAGAAGCTGCGCCAAATGCCGGATATAGGTCTCAACGCTTACCGTTACACGCTCGACATGATGGGCGTTACGCAACGCTTGCAACTGCGCACGTGGGGCGCGGAGCTGCTCGAATCGAAGAACGTTGATTTCAAGTGGGAGCCGGAGGTGTGGTACACGATGAAGCTGCAGGTCGATTTTAACGGCGGCAAAGCGACCGTCAAAGGCAAAGTGTGGCCACGTTCGGAGAAGGAGCCGGCGGATTGGTCGATTACAATGGATGACGATCTGCCCAATTTCGAAGGCAGCCCGGGACTGTATGGCTATTCGCCTTCGGAGATTTATTATGACAATATCAAGATCATGAAGAGCAATTGAACATTAGAGGAACAAAGCCGGACTTTGCGGCTTCGGATTGAAGTGAAAGTCGAAGGAGTTTTGTCCATGAAATATCGTGCGCTCATTGAACAGGATGAAGATGGCATGTTCGTCGCGGAAGTTCCGTCTTTGCCAGGTTGCATTTCTCAAGGCGCGACGCGCGATGAAGCCGTAGCAAATATTCGTGAGGCTATACAGGCCTATATCGAGAGTTTGAAGAAGCACAACGAGCCTGTGCCATTGCCCATCACGCAAGAGGTCGTCGAAGTATGAGTAAGCTGCCCGTGGTATCAGGCCAAGACGTAGTCAAAACACCGGCGAAGATTGGTTATGTGTTTGACCATCAACGCGGCAGTCATATCGTTTTGCGCCAGAATTTTGAGCCGTTCCGCCGCGTTACGGTGCCGAATCATAAAGAAATCGCCAAAGGCACCCTCAGAAAAATTATTCGCGAGGCCGGCCTCACTCTAGAAGACTTTATAAGTTTGCTATAAATGAACGTGTATGATCAGGAGCACAGCAATGACCTTCAGAAACCTCTTTCCAAAGAACAATTTTACGAAGCTGCATTTGCTCGTCGGCATATTGACGATCTTCACCATCGGCTTCTACTCTGCAGAGCAGGCCATGTTTGGAGGCTCATTGACGCGCAATATGGTTTCAAATGAAACCAATATGCCCACGAAATGGGATCCCACTTCGGGCTTGAACGTCAAATGGACTGCGGCATTAGGCTCGCAAACTTACGGCAACCCCGCGATTAGCGGTGGAAAGGTTTTCGTGGGCACCAACAACGAAGGCCGGCGCAATCCCAAGCTCGGCGGCGACCGCGGCGTGGTGATGTGCTTCAACGAAGCGGACGGCAAGTTTCTCTGGCAAGCCACCTCGCCGAAGCTTGCCGCCGGGCGTGTAAACGATTGGCCGTTGCAAGGTGTGTGTTCGAGCCCCTTCGTGGAAGGCGATCGACTCTATTATGTCTCGAATCGTTGCGAGGTCGTCTGTCTCGATGTCGAAGGTTTTTATGATAAAGAAAACGACGGCGAGTTTAAAACCGAAGCAGACACGAGTCTCATTGATGCCGACGTGATTTGGAAATTGGATATGGTGGGCGAGTTGGAGGTATTTCCACACAACCTTGCAGTATGCTCGCCCATTGCCGTGGGCGATTTGATTTTTATCGTGACCGCCAACGGCGTGGACGAAAGCCACATTCACATTCCGTCGCCCTTTGCGCCCAGCTTCATTGCCGTGAATAAGAACACCGGCAAAGTCGTGTGGCAAGACAGCTCGCCTGGCATGGACATCATGCACGGGCAATGGTCCAACCCCGCATACGCGGTGATCAATGACGTGCCGCAAGTCATTTTCCCCGGCGGCGACGGCGTAATTTATTCTTTTGATCCGCCCACCGGCAAACTGATTTGGAAATTCAGTTGCAATCCTCCCGACGCGGTTTATGAATTGGGCGGCTCGGGCACGAAAAGCGATTTTATCGCCACTCCCGTGATTTACGACAACAAAGTTTATATCGGCCTCGGCCAAGATCCGGAGCACGGCGAAGGCATCAGCCACCTATGGTGCATCGACGCGACGCAAAAAGGCGACGTGACCAATACCGCGGTGGTTTGGCATCGCGGCTACAAAGATTTCAATCGCACCATGTCGACCGTCGCGATTCATGAAGGTTTGCTCTACGTTGCCGATTTGAGCGGCTTTGTTTATTGTTTCGACGTGAAGACCGGCGAGCTGTATTGGAAGTATGATACCTATGCCGCAATTTGGGGGTCGCCCTATGTTGCGGATGGCAAGCTTTATATTGGCGATGAAGATGGCGATATTGCAGTGCTCAAAACCGGCAAGCAGATGGAACTGCTGCATGAGGTGAATATGGGCAGCGCGGTATATACCACGCCTGTGGCCAAGAACGGCGTGCTGTACGTCACCAATCGCTCGACGCTGTTTGCCTTGGAGACGAAGAGATAGACACGATCATACGCGCGCTTTGAATTTTCACGAATGCTATCCTGTGGGCACTGTTGTCGGTTGGAAGGAATAGTGGCGACGATATGGAATTCCGTAACGGCAACTTTCTTATCAGCACCGATAAGACCAAACTGCAACTGTTGATCATTCACGATTTCCTTGCGAACGATTCGTACTGGGCGAAGCACGTTCCGCTCGCGGTGGTACAAAAGGCGACCGAGAATTCGCTGTGCTTTGGTGTCTACGAGGGCGAGAAACAAATCGGCTTTGCGCGTGTGGCAACTGATTGCGCCACGTTTGCATATCTTGCTGATGTTTTCATTTTGGCAGATTATCGCAGGCAGGGCTTGGCGAAATGGTTGATGGCGTGCATTCTCAAGCATCCCGAATTGCAGGGCCTGCGCCGCTGGCTGTTGGCGACGCGCGACGCGCATGGACTATATGCGCAAGCGTGGGTTGTCGTACGCAAAGATCGAAGAGATGGGGTTTTTCTTGCCGGTGGTGGAGTGCAAAGTGCGTTATTTGGCTTCTGCACGTTTTGAGCAGGAGCTTGTGTTGTTTTCGTGGATCAAAGAGATCCAGCCGTTGATGGCGTTGTTTGCGTATCGTTTGGAGGACAAGGCCAGCGGTCAGTTGTTGTTAACGGGACATACAAAACACGTCTGTGTGACGCGTTCAGGGGAAGTTCAAGAGATCCCGTATGTGTGGGTCGAATCTCTCGCCCCCGAGTTGTTGGGGGCAAGAGATCTCGAACACAACGATTGAACGTTCGGAGCGAGACGATATCCGAGTGATCTGTGATCGTCGGAGAGTGCGTAAGTACACGATTCTTGGGCGGCCACGCCTTGCTGCCCGACACCTTTACGATAACGCAACGGGCGGATCTCGTGTGGGTGGCATTCGCGTTTGATGCGGAATGTTCGGATGCGCGGGGGGTAGCGTTCGATGCGGAATGTTCGGAAGTGTTGGGGGAAGTGTAGAGAACGGGGTCTTGTGCATCGCACGGTAGCGTTCGATGCGGAATGTTCGGAAGAGTCGAGGGGGCGTTCGATGCGGAATGTTCGGAAGAGTCGAGGGGGCGTTCGATGCGGAACGT
>JABWAN010000530.1 GCA_013361015.1 Candidatus Zhuqueibacterota bacterium
GGCAAAGCCTTTGTCTTCATATCAAACAAGATTACACTGAAGCGCACGAAGCAATCTACGCCGAGTGGCGATATGCATGCGAACGGCGCGTTGACAATTGAGAAAGGCGATCCGAGCACGTACAATTACAATCTCACCGCAACGGGCAAGATCACTATTCAAAAAGACAACATCATTAACGGCAATGTAAAATCGCCGCTGCCGATTACGAATCAAGGCACGGTTAATGGCACAATCACAGTCGCCGCGGTCGCAAATGAGCCGCTGCCGAGCGATAGTTACACCGCGGGCGGACCGCACATGACTGTGCCGAGCGGCGGTTCGCTCACGCTTGCGCCGGGTTCGTATGGCATCGTCACACTGAATAACGGCGGCACGCTGAAACTCACGAGCGGCGAGTATCGCATGAATGAGCTGCGCTATCCCAACAGCGCGGAAAACGGCGTGCTTGAAATCAACCTAGCCGGCGGCGATCCAATCGCGATCAAGGTTGTCGACAAGCTGCAATTCGGCCAGGAGTCGGTCGTGCGCCTGCTACCCAATGGCGAAGACGACAGCGAGCTGGTGACGTTTTTCACTCTGCAAAGTTCGTCTGTGACTTTGGGTCGCGAGACTTATCTGCTCGGCAATTTCAACGCGCCGAACGCGAAGGTGACGCTCGCGAAGAACAGCCAACTGCGCGGCGCAATCTGCGCGGAAGAATTGCTCGTCGAGCGCGATTGCTTATTCCTGCACCATGACTCGCCGGGCAGCTTGCCCGGGCCGGGGAATTTGCCCAAGGCCATTGCCGGTGAAGTGGAAGAAATCAGTGATCAGTCCTCGGTGCTCAGTGATTACGCATTGGAACAGAACTATCCGAATCCATTCAACCCGACTACGAAGATCAATTTTCAGTTGCCAGTGCGCAGCGAAGTACGTTTGTTCATTTACAACATACATGGCCAGCTCGTGCGCACGCTTGTGAACGGCGAGTATGAAAGCGGCAAATATGAAGTCGTGTGGGATGGCAAGAACGAGGCAGGCGCACAAGTCGCGACGGGCTTGTACGTGTATGTCTTCCGCGCCGGAGAGTTTGTTATGCAGCGAAAGTTGATATTGATGCGATGAATTCATTCGAAGTGCCACGCACATGGGAAGTGCGTGGCACTTTCTATTTCACCAACAGCGCTTTGCGCAAATGCACGACTTCTCCCACGCGCAATTTCATCCAATACACTCCCGTGGCGACCCTCTGTCCGTGGTCCGATTGCGCATTCCAAGCCACGCGATATTGACCCGGTGCTTGCTCGGCATTAACCAAACGACGCACTCGCTCGCCGGTCAACGTAAAAATCTCCAACTGTACCGGAACCAAGCGATCGACTTGATAGCGAATCGTAGTAGAGGGATTACCGAAGGCTCCGCTTACGGAAAAGGGGTTGGGGTAATTAGAGAGCACTTCAAAATCGCGCGGCGTTTCAGCGCGCATTTCCGCCACGGCCGTGCGCGGCGAAATCACTCGTGTTTGCAGATTCATCGCCGTGGCGATTTCCGCCCAATCATAAATATGTACGACGTCATCGGAGTGCATCGCATAAAAAGAGCCGCTGGGGAGATTGGGCAAAGCGGCTTGCGTCAAAGTAAGTCCGTCCGTCGTGGTCGTCGGGCCGGAGAAGTGGCCGAGCGCTTGATACGTTTTGCGGTCGAACACTTCATACTCGGTCGGCTCCGCGTTTTGATCGGAGACGATGATATAACCTGCGCCGTTACCGAGATCATAAAGCGCGAGACCTTCCGGTTCATCCACAAACAAACCATTGCCGAACCGCGTGATGAGATTGCCTTGCAGATCGTAAACCATCACGTCATGCCCATCGCCTTCATCGCAAATCAGCGCGCGTTGCGCCACCGGATCAATCACAATCGATTCCAGATAGCCGGCAGTCTCAAATTGCAGGGCGAGCACGCCTTTCACACCCGCGCCTTCGGGCAGAATGCGATACACGTACACACGATCGGGTGAAGGCTCGGTTTCAGTGATCCACGCTTGCAGCTCGTTGCCCTTCCAATAGCATGCAATACCATAGGGCTGCTCCAACGCGCTCGCGCCGAAATGAGCAATGAAGTTTTTATCCGGCAACGAAAAGACTGACACGCGATGATTGTCGCGCTCCACCACGAATAGCAAATCTTTCTTGCCGCTGCCCGTTTGCACGCCATAAGCAACACCGACGCCGTTCGGATAGAGTAACTTGCCCGCTTCGTCACCCGCGCCGCCGATGCGACCGACATACTGCCGCGTCACAGGGTTGTGCATTTCAACGTAGCTTTCATCTTTGTCCGTCACGAACACCAGACTTTGACTCGGATCAGCCGCAACATAAAGCGCCACCGAATCCATCGTGCCGTGGCCTTCCGGCGGCGCGCCCAATTCCGCGAAGAGAGGAACGATGACGTGCATGCCGGCGAGCAAAGCTAACGGGACTAGCAACAGAATGAACAAAAATGTTTTTGATGTTATCATGCGTCTCTCTCTGATGATTGGAGTGACGGAGTGTTGGAGTAATGTACTTCCAACACTGCATTACTCCACAACTCCACCAATCCATCACTCCACCAATCCATCACTCCACTAATCCAACTTCACCTCACCACCGTCAACGCGCGTGCTGCAGTCCAAACCGTTGCGCCGCTTTGCAATGCTAAGATACGATAAACATAAAGACCGGCAGCGACCCGTTCGCCGCGTTCATTGCGGCCGTCCCATGCGAGTGTATGGCGACCCGCAGGCAGCACTATACTCTGCAGCGCAC
This sequence comes from Candidatus Zhuqueibacterota bacterium, assembly GCA_013361015.1. Taxonomy (GTDB): domain Bacteria; phylum Zhuqueibacterota; class Zhuqueibacteria; order Zhuqueibacterales; family Zhuqueibacteraceae; genus JABWAN01. The sequence continues at coordinate 2,793 of JABWAN010000530.1, forward strand.
GCACGGTTTGCCCGAGCAGATTGTGAATCGTCACGCGCACTTCCACCGGCGCAGTCAAATCAAAAACTATTTGGGTGGAAGTTTGAAGCGCGGTGGAATTGGCGGGAAAAGGATTCGGGAAGTTTTGATGCAGAGCGAAGGTCGAAGGAGCAGCGAGAAAAATTTCTACGGCGTCGGAGTATTCGATTTGGCCGTTTAAATCCATCAGCCGCAGGCGATACCAATAGTGTTCGGCCGTGGCTTCTCGATCAACATATTCATACAAAGTCTGTGGCTTGTCATGCGCGAGCGTCTCAATAAATTTGCGCTCGAAATAGTCCTGGCCGTTGGTGCTGCGCTCAATTGCGAAGCCCCAAAAATCCCGCGCCGAACCGGCCTCCCAACGCAGCAAAATCGCCGCACCGTGTTGCTCGATGGAAAGGCGTTTTAACTTCACCGGCGTGGTCATCCCGATTTCATATGCGCCAAGATCGGGGCGTGCGCCCGCATAAGGCAACCCGAGGTTCACGCCCTTGTCTTTCGCCGGACTTGTCGCAGCCAAACGAAAATTGGCTTGCGCGGCGTTGACAAAGTCCGGGTCCGCGCCGCTTACGTCGCCCGTGCCTGCCATTTCACCGGCATCCGTCTTGAACCAACCGTTGTGATCGCTCGTGACGTTGAACGTCGCACTCACGGAAACATCACCACAGTTCGCAATCAAGTTGTTTTGCATCTTGCCGCTGCTGATGCCCTGCCCTTCCACGCGAATCGCGGTCACCGGGCTATTCACCAAAGTGTTGTGATACAACTCCACATTGGCGACGTAGTCAAATTTGAGCACATAAAACTGTTGAATGTTGTAGAGCACATTGCGGACGAGCTTGATGTTCTCTTGCGACTTGCCGCCTTCGCCGCGAAACTCGATACCGCGCTCACTGTCGTGAATGAGGTTGTTCGAGGCGGTGATATTGCGGCAGCCTTTCTGCACGACCCAAGCTTTGTTTTGGAAGCCATAAAGCTCGTTGCCATCCACGAGGCAGCCATCGATGCCTTTGAAATCAAGCGCGTTCTCGCTGTTGTCGCCCAACGTGGTGTAGAAGACATTGCCGGAGATCGTAAAGTTCTTGGAGTACTCGCTCACGGCGTGCGTGTCTTCGGCATAGAGTTGAATGCAATCGCCGCCGCAGTTGTAAATTTTGTTCTTCAAAATTTTCCAACCGATCGCGCCGGGGTCAACGACGATGCCGTGCGCATCCACGCCGGGTTGATTCACGAAATCATGAATCACACAATTCTCGATGGTGATATTCGTGCTGCCTTTATCGCCGTCAATGCCGTCCTTCTTGCCGTTGCGAATTTCACAGCCGCGGAGCGTGCTGTTGCTGCCGCTGATCTTGATCGCGTCGCTCGCCGCGCCTTGCTGATCGAAGATCAAGCCTTGCATCAGCCACCATTGTTTGTTCAGCGTCAACAGTGTCGAAGCGTTGGCGATGATCGGCTTCTCGTTTGGATACGCCTTGACCACGATTCTCTTGCCGGATTCCCCATCGCGTGGCAACGACAAACTCTCGTTGTAGGTGCCCGCACGCACGAGCAGCGTGTCGCCGGGCTGCAGGCTTTTGAGTTTGTCATTGATGCTCTCGCCGGGCTTCACGATGAACGTGCCGGCAATGGCATTGATCGCACATAAACAAAAAACGAAAGAGAGGTGTTTGATGCAAAGATGCAGCCCTCGCGCAGTTTGTCGGCCTGACATGTTTGCGGTCTCCTTGGTTTCGTTTCACGCTACCACAAAGTTTTCTTAATGCTCACAAAGAAGCGCCTCCCTTTCACGGTCATTCTGGAAGAAACTTCCCTAGCGCTCGGCACGCAACCCGTTATGAGAGTTGTTCCGAGTGTTAGAGAAATTTCTTCCAGAATGACAGTTTTGGGGGAACAAGTATGATTATCGGAACAAGCTTCGCATCACCGGCGAGTGCAGTTGATTGCAAATCGGGTTGAGCAGCTTGAGCAGCTTCTCTTCTTCCAACGCGAGTTTCAGTTCGCTCGCAAACGGCATGGGATAAGTCGCGAT
>JABWAN010000531.1 GCA_013361015.1 Candidatus Zhuqueibacterota bacterium
ACGACGCCGCTGCCGGCGGAGGCGCATCCGCGGGCCAGTCGACAACCTTGCCTTCCGCTGCCGACCAAAGCTTCACTTCTCCATTAACGGTCGCTGTTACGACCCTGCGGCCATCGGCGCTGAATCGCAATGAGTGCAGCTCTGGTTCGGATAATATCATTGTGTGGTGTTTGAAATCGGGCAACAAATCAAAACGGCGCGAGAACAGAGCAATCTCGCGTTGGAAGAGATTGCAAACCGGACGCGGATCAATCTCTCTTACTTGCGCGATATAGAAGCGGGCAAGTTCGATTTTCTACCGCGGCCTTACGTGCTTGCCTTCACCAAAACGTTCGCTAATCAAGTCGGATTGAATGGCGAGGAGATCGCCAAACAATTGCTCGCGCTGCTGGCCGGGCCGCAAACGAGCACCGGAGAAGTGACTTCGGAACCGGCGCCCGTGGAAGCGCGGCACGAACCGGCATATGCCTCCAGCGTGGGCATGCACGCGGAAAAAGTTGAGCACGCGGCAAAGACTCCTAACATGCCGTATTTGCGGGAAATCTTGATCGGAATCGGTATTGTGATCGCGGTGGTGATTGCCTTGATTTTGGCGGCGCGCTCTTCGCAAGAAGAAGCGCCGCAAGGCCAGGGCGAGACGAGGAGCGGCACACGTGCGGAGAACGTTGTGCCGGAAATGACTTTTGAAGAAATGGCCAAGCAAGTCGCTGCGCTCACGGATTCACAGGCCAAAGCCGAAGTCGTCGCACCGCAACAGCTCACACTGGAAGCGCGTTTGGACGCGCCCGTGTGGATGCGCGTGATCACCGACAATGCGGATACCGTCGCCCAGACTTATCCGCGCGGCAGTGCGCAATGGCAAGCGAAGGATAATTTTGTTTTGCGTGTGGGCAATGCCGGCGCAGTCACTTTTGTATTGGATGGCAAAGTTTTGGGCAAAGTCGGCGAACCGGGTCAACGCGTCAACATCATGGTGACGCGCGAAGGTTTCAAAGAAAAACGTGTTCTGCCTCCGCCTCAACCGCGCGTTGCTGCAGACTCGAGCGGAACGTAAAATTTTATTGCATGCAAACGAGAAACAGAGTGTCGAAACGCATTCACCTCATCGCCATTTGTGGCACCGGCATGGCCGCGCTCGCGGGCATGTTGAAACAACGCGGTTACGAAATCACCGGCTCGGATACGAATGTTTATCCGCCCATGAGCACTTTTTTAGAGAGCATGGGTATTCCGGTGTACAACGGCTTCGACGCGGCCCATCTGGAGCCCGCGCCCGATTTGGTCATCATCGGCAACGCCATGTCGCGCGGCAACCCCGAAGTCGAATACGTCCTCAACGAACAAATTCCATATGCTTCCTTACCTGAAACTTTGAAGAATCATTTCATTCGCGGCAAGTACTCCTGCGTAGTCGCGGGCACACACGGCAAAACCACGACCAGCAGCTTGCTCGCTTGGACGTTGCAGAGCGCGGGTTGGGAGCCGAGCTTCTTCATCGGCGGCATTCCGGAAAATTTCGGGCAGGGTTTTCAACTGGGCAACGGCCGGCATTTCGTACTGGAAGGCGATGAATACGATTCCGCCTTCTTCGATAAGGGGCCGAAGTTTTTGCACTACCTTCCGAGTCTCGTCATTCTGAATAATATCGAATACGATCACGCGGACATCTATCGCAGCTTCGAAGACGTGCAGATTTCGTTTCGTCGTTTGATCAATCTCATACCTGCGAAGGGATTTCTGATTGCGTGCAGCGATGATCCGGCCATGCGCAATATGCTCAAAGCCGCGTTTTGCAATGTGATTACTTTCGGCGTGGGCGAAGAGGCGCAATGGCGCGTGGAAGAAATTCGTGTGGTCGAAGGTGGAACAGAGTTCGTCGTGATGCGCGGGCAGGAGCGGCTCGGCCCGTTCTTAGCTCCGCTCGAGGGTATGCACAATGCGAAGAATGCCACGGCCGTGCTCGCGGCCTCGGAAGCGTTGGGTATTCCGCGTGAGCGGGCGGTGGCCGCATTGCGAACTTTCAAGAATGTGCGGCGAAGAATGCAATTGCTCTTCGAGCAGAATGGCGTAAGGATCTTCGACGACTTTGCGCATCACCCCACGGAGATTCGCGAAACGATCAATAGTGTCCGGCTGCGTTTTCCGGAGCGACGGCTGTGGGCGGTGTTTGAGCCGCGTTCGGCAACGGCCAAGCGCAAAGTTTTCGAGCAGGAGTATTTGCATGCGTTTCGTGGTGCGGATAATGTCGTATTCGCTCCGGTGCATCGCCCCGACAAGGTGCCGGAAGCGGAACGACTTTCCCTTTCGGCGGTGGTCGACGGGCTGCGCAGTCAAGGCAAATCTGTCGAGATCTTGCCGACGGGAGAACAAATGACTAATCACATTTTGTCTCAGCTTCGCAAGGGCGACGTCGTCCTGTTCATGAGCAACGGTGATTTTGGCGGAACCCCGGCGCTGCTGATACAAAAATTAAAAACAGGCACGGCGCCTCCTCATTAAACGTAGAGCCGCCGTGCACGAAGCAAGACAAATCGGTACGAGGAAAGTATGACCGACAACAATAATGACGCTGCTGCAGCATTCGATCCGGAAGAAACTTCATCAACACAGGAAGAACGCCGCGAGCATGATCGCCCGCCGCGCCGTGATCGTCCGCGTTTCCAAGATCGCCGCCCCGGCGGACGGCGTCCGCATGGCGACAGCAGAAGAGAGGGCTCTCGTTCGCGCGAAGAACAGCTTGATCCGCGTATCGCCGAGCTGATTCGTGAAACCGAGGAGAAATTGCAAACCTCTTATCATCCGGTGCAGCTCGAAAATCTCAACAACTTCGAGCGCAAACAGTTTCATCAATACTTCGAGCGCCGCAAGTCGCTTTATCAAACCAAAACTTACCGCAACGAAGAAGAGCACGTCCTCTGGATTTTTCCGGTTGCCAACTTGAAAAAGTTTGTCGAAGGCAAAGCACAAGAAGCGCTCGCCAACGCCGAAAGCGTGGCGCTGCCCCCCATGACCAGTTACGAACGCTTTCTCGCGCACAACATTTTGAAAGAACTCGGCACGGTGGAATCGTCTTCGGAAGGAGAAGGAGAAGAGCGGCACATCCTCATTCAGCCCAAGAAAATCGAGCCGCCCAGCCAATTCGGCCGCAGCTTGCGCAAAATTGCAAAGAAGATCAAACTGATGTAATGCTTCTCGGTCGTGTGAAAGTCCCACAGGGTTGCTCTGTGGGATTCTTTTTGCATTTTGCGTGAGTCAGTTAAGCCACCCAAACCGGATTGGTCAATCCCACCCATGTCTGTTGCGCAGTGGCGAGCAAAACGTGGGGGGAAGAATTGACCTGCGCACGCAAATAATATTGGCCGGCCGCACGAGGCAGCGGCAATTTTGCATGATACTCATACGGCTGTGAAAAGTGCGCGCACTCAAACCATACCTCTTCACGCTGGTTGACGAGATCTCCCCGCCACAAAATCACACGCTCCAACTTACCGAATTCCGCCGTGCTGGTTGCTGCGATGATCGCGTGCGTTGCGCTTTCGATCATCGTCTCTCCCACTTGCGCGAAACTGCCATTGACATTTTCGACCTGCAAATCCACCATGGGACCGTTCGTTATTGTCGCGCAACCATTGTGCAAGGCTGCCAGAAGAGAATGCAGCTCGAGTTGGTCGCGCAGCTTTACGGCAGTGCGACGGCACCCGAAAAGATGTTCATGATTTTCCGCAATGGTCAAACACGGCCATGCGACTTGGCGATAGCGATTGAAATTACCGTGAGCATCATTGCCCGCGATCGCGAAGAGCTTTCTCCCTTCCAGTAACAGCCTGCGCCATTGCGCAAACCCTTCTTGCTCTCCCGCCGTTTTGCCGTTCCAAAACTGCAAGCCGTTTAAGCGCGCGTGCGCCATGTCCACCAAACTCCAATTCCCGCGCCCGAGCAGCAAGCGCTCAAGCGTGGGAACGGGAGCCGAGGGGTGCGCCGCGAAAGCCAAATCTTGCGGGCCGAGCATGGCGAGCACTTCCGCAATCGTGTGATCGGGCCTCGTGTGCAGCCACTTCTCCCCGCCATCACCGCGACCGCGAATAAAGTGCGGGTGATTCAGCACGAGAAAATGAACATTCTCGCCGCTCGTATTGCCACACGACACTTCCTCGCCGGGAATAATCACGAAATCGCGATGCTGTGCATTGAGTCGATGAATTTCGTCTTGCAAAGCATGCCATTTGCGCAGCTCGGGATCGTTATGCAAGTAATCATCGGGGAAATCATCCAAATCGTAGGAATGATCCGTAGCCGCGAAGAAAGAAATGCCCTGTGCTCGGGCCAGTGCGAGCACGGCGGGTAGCGGCGCGCCGTATTCAACCTGATCGCTGGTGGCATTGGTGTGGCAATGCAGATCCCCGTGATAAAAGCCGGGCAAAGTGGGCAATGGCGCTTCGGCAAGAAATATTTCAAGCGGCGCATGGTGCGTGCCGCGATAGTTGTCATTGCAACAACGATGCGTTTTGCCTCGGCTGCGATAGTCAATGATCACGTTTGCTTTAATATGTCCGCGCACGTCCGCCGGCAAAGAGACGTAAAAGATGCGCCACCACCATGGCGTTGTGAGGTGCTCTGCTGCACCAAAGAGTTGATAGCGGAAAGTTTGAGTGGAAGAAATCTCGATTTCCGCGGCGAGCAACTCAATGGGAAAGAGATGCGCGTCTTTAATCAGCAGAAGAATTGGCAAGGGCTGGCCCGGCTCGAGTCGGTGCGGTGCATCGGCTACAATTTCAGGCTGGCGTCGATACAGCAAGCTTGGCGCAATTTTGAAGTGATAGTGAATTTCAGCGTAGAGGAAGAAC
>JABWAN010000002.1 GCA_013361015.1 Candidatus Zhuqueibacterota bacterium
ATTAGTTTCACCGAACTTGGGTGCAAGATTTTTTTTGTTCAGCACGATTAAAAGCTTGCGCATCTCATCATTTTAGGTCTTGAATTATTTTGCGTACGGTATGGGCAAGGCCCTCAATATGATTTTTGCATACATCAAAAATGACTTCAACGTCCACGTCAAAATAATGATGCGTGATAATATCTCTCATCCCTTTAATCTTGTCCCATTCAATTTGGGGGTATTTGAGTAAAAGCGTTTTGTCTGTGATCTTATCAAGGTTTTTTAGGCTTTCGCCAATCGCAATCAATTGCATACAGATCGCATCCAGTTTTTCCATACCCCATTCCGAGTCGGTAAAATCATTGGCTGACTTTATCGGCTCAAACCGCTTGCTGATAGTGGCGGCAGCCTGGGAGATTTGAGTCAATATATCCAAAACCAAGTCGCGATCATACATAAACGGCCTCGCGGTCGATTCTCTGTTTGAGATATTGATTCATGTTCTCACGGTACCGCACAATATCCACGGGGCGGTGGAGTTGTTCTTCCAATGTCTGCTTAATGCCAATGAGAGCAAAAAAGTCCGGCTTTTCTAAATCCACAACAATATCGAGGTCGCTTTTCTCGTTCATCCGATCTTGGGCTGCAGAGCCGAATACGCCGAGTTTAACGATATGATATTGGTCGTGATAATTTTCTCTGAAGCGGCGCAGAAACAGCAAAACTTCTTCTCTATTCATGGCTCTCATATGTTTATTCTGTCAAAGTTTTTTCGGGGTCTCCAGTGCGGCAGAATGCCACGGCGGGAAGATGCGACGAGCTTTTGAAATTAACAAGCTGGAATTTCATAGCAAGATTTCTGACTTGCCCGTCATATCAAATTTCGCTTTCTTGCTTCCATGAAAGAACTCTCCTTTTGGCGTGATCACTTTCCCTTCGAAACGCAAACGACGAGTGCGTTGCCACCGCGCTGTGATATTGCCATCATCGGCGCAGGCTTGACCGGCCTTTCGACCGCGTTGCATGCTGCGCGCAGCGGCGCGTCCGTGGTTGTGTTGGAACAAGAAAGAATCGGCTGGGGTGCGAGCACGCGCAATGCGGGCATGGCGCTCACGGGGCTGAAGCTCTCGCCGGAGCAGCTTGTCAAACGTTATGGCCGCGAACGCGCACGCAAATTTTATCGCGCTTCGTTGGACGCACTCGCGTTTGTGCAGAATCTCATTGAACACGAAAACCTCGCGTGCGATTTCCACCGTTGCGGCGATTTGTGCGTGGCGTATCGCCGGTCGCATTACCAAGGCTTGATCGCCTCACAAAAATTTATGCGGGAAGAGTTTGAGCATCATACTGAGTTGGTATCGGCTGCTGAGATGGCGCGCGAGTTGGGCACGAAAGTCTATCATGGCGGGTTGATCGACCCACTCAGCGCGGGTCTGCATCCTGCAAAGCTCGTGGCGGGATTGGCGCGGTGCGCGCATGAGGCCGGTGTGCAAATGCTCGAGGCCACGCCCGTGGAGGAGTGTCATCGAGCGCAAAAAGGATTCGAGTTGAAAACGTCGCACGGGATGTTGCATGCAAAAGAGGTTGTCGTTGCAACGAACGGCTACACGCCCGCAGCATTGCGCCATTTGCGGCGCCGCATCATTCCGGTGGGAAGTTATATCATCGTGACGGTGCCGTTGGGCCGTGCGCTTGCGGAAGAATTGCTGCCCACGAATCGCATGGTGTATGATACGAAGAATTTTCTCTTCTATTTTCGCCGCACGCCGGATGAGCGTTTGCTCTTCGGCGGACGCACGAGTTTTACGCCGATGCGTGATCGCGAAGCCGCGAACATCTTGCGCGCGGATATGCTCTCCGTGTTTCCACAACTCCACGACATTGAGATTGAATACGCGTGGCACGGCAACGTGGGCTTCACGTTCGATCAAATGCCGCATCTCGGCGAGCAGAATGGCTTGCACTATGCGATGGGCTACGGCGGCCACGGCGTGGTGATGAGCGTGTACTTCGGCTACTGGCTCGCGCAGAAATTACTCGGCGCGGACACACATGCGTTTCCGTTTTTCGAATTGCAAATGCCCGCGCGATTCTTTTATCGCAAGCGCCCGTGGTTTTTGCCGCTGGCCGGTGCATACTATCGCGTGTTGGATCGCTGGTTTTGAAATGAGGCTCAACTCCTCGATTTGTCATTCTGAAAAAACCTTCCCTCGTACTCGGCACATCGTTCAAAAAAGTTTTGTCGCGCGCACGAGGGAAGGTCCCTACGGGATGACGAGAGGAGAGGGCGGGCACACTCTCTCATGATACACGTGTGCACACCATCTTTTTTTCTCCCACGAAAATGGAACTGCCACGAAAAAGTTGTTCTTCACTTTCGTGGAAGCAAAGCGATCATTTGATTTCAAGCTTCGCCACTCTGCCTTCCGCGCCTGCCGCCCAGACGGATTCGATTGTCCCACCTGTACTCATCGTGTGATAACCAACCTCGCCAATTTTCATCCACGTTAAACCTTCATCAAGTGAATAGTCTGAGCCCGAAGGCCCGACGGCAACGAGCAAAAATTTTCCCTCGTGCGAAACATACGCGACGCACGAACGATACGGCACGGTTTGATTGGCAATCAGCCTCCAAGTTTTTCCACCGTCCGAAGTTCGAGCAACATTGGCGAGCACTTCTTTTTCTTTTTGATAATCTCCGCCCACGGCAATGCCGTGCTTTTCATCGCGAAACGCGAGCGAAAAGATGCCGGAAGATTGTGTGCCGCTCACGATCGGCGTGCTCGCGACCGACCAGGTTTTTCCGCGATCGGCAGAATGAAAAACGCGCGCGGCTTTGCCGCCGGTGCAGATCCACGCGTGCTGCTTGCCGTGCGCGACGATGCTCGTGCCGCTCGCGGCGAACGCATACTCGCCCTCGATGACTTGCGGCGCGTGCTCCGTTGTGAGGTGTTGCCAGGTTTTGCCGCCGTCATTTGTAGTGAGAATAAAAACTCTCCCCGCGATCGGATCGCCGAACACGATGCCGTTATTTTCATCCCAAAAGGCGAAGCCGTCGAGGAAGCCTGCGGAGTCTTGCATGGTGAATTGCAGCGTCCAATCTTTTCCGCTGTTGGTGGTTTTGTAAATGCGCGAACGCGCGCCGTTGCCCGCGCTCATGAGATACGCGGTGCTCGCATCGAAGGCTTGCACGTCTCTGAAGTCGAGCGCGCCGGCATCGGCCACGGAATCGGCGAGCCAAGTTTTGCCGCGGTCGAGCGTGCGCGCGTATTTGCCGTTCGTGCCGCTAATCCACGCGAGGTTGGCATCGACTGCGCTGCAGCCGCGCAGAGAAGAGTTCAGGCCGCTGCTTTGCGGTTGCCAGTTGAAGGTTTGCGCTGCGCCGGTTTTGAGGAGGAGTAACAGGCATGCGATGATCATGGATTGCTGCATTGCGATTTCTCCTGAATGAGGTTGACGAATTACACGAAACGAAACTCTGAGAATTTTCTATATGATACTCGAGGGCTGCGGTGGATTTCGGCGATGAGGAATTTTCGCTGAATACGCCGAAATTATTATTTGTTTCATCGAGATGATTGACAGACTCCTTTGCAGGGTGGGTCGCTTGAAAATATTTTCGCGGTGGCGCGATGCCGTCGCTTTGAAGTCAGCTAGCTTGAACAATAAAGGCCAGGTAAACAAGCGAAGATGAAACGGAGGTGGAGCAGCGACGCAACAAAAAAAAGCGCTAGGCATTGATACCAGTGCTCAAAAGGATTCCTTCTGAATGACAAACGAGGCGGAATGCAATGTACAAATCGTTTTGCTTTATTCAAGCGCGCCGGTGCGCTGCGCGTTATGGCGGAACATGGGCCAGGCGGTTTTGCGCTCGCCTTGATAAACGGGCCACTGATCTTTGATGAGATGAATGCCGTTGTTCGCGCCGACGACAATGTCGAGCATGCCGTTGTGATCGAGATCATCGACGAGCGGCGAGGAGAAAATCGCGTCGCCGCAATCCATGGGAAAGCCTTTGGCAATTTTGCCATCGGAATGAAAAGCATACAAACGATGATTGCCCGCGCCGACAATGATGCGCGCTTCGCCGTTCGCAATGCGCGCGAGGGCCGCGGAGCCGTTGATTTCGCCGCCGATTCGCGCGGGCCAGCCGAGCACGCAATCGCCGAGCGCATTCCACGCGTGCAGCGCGCCGTCGGTCGTGCCGATGATGAGGTCGAGCATGCCGTCGTCGTTGATGTCGGCAATCGCGGGACTCGCTTGCACGGCCTCGCCGAGGAGACGCGGAAAATTAGGAAGCTCGTTGCCTTCGAGACGAAACGCGTGCAACAAGCCCGCGTCGTCGCCGAGGACGATTTCGACTTGACCGTCGCGATCCAAATCCGCAAGGCTCGGCGAAGAGTCGGAATCCATTTCGAGATGAAGCGGAAAGTTGGGATAAAGCGCGCCGGAGAGATGCCACGCATACAAGTAGCCGCGACTCGTTTCGCCGCGCGTGAGCGTTGCGATGACGAGCAGATCTTCGTGCCACGCGGGACTCGCGGAGGCCCAGCCGCGAATTTCTTGCGGCCAGCCTGCGGCGAGGTTGCCGTTGCGATTGAACACGAACATCTTGCCTTCGCCGCCGATCGCGATGAGCGAGTCGGCAATGATTGCGGGCGAGGACCAAATTTGTTTTTCTAAAGTGATTGGAAAGCCGCGCGCGCGCGAACCATCGATGTGCCAGCCGAGCAAAGCGCCGTTGTCACTGCCGATAAAGATTTCGGGCGTTGCGCTTTTATCAATATGCCACAATGCGGGCGAGGAAAAAAAACCGTTGTGCGAAAATTTCGGCCAGGCGGGAAGATCGCGTAGAGAGTCGTCGAGCAAATAGCAATTGCCGTCGAACGAGCCGATGACGATTTCTTTGCGGCCGTCGTGGTTGAAATCGAAGGCGAGAGGGGAGGAAACGGTTTCGGCGGAAGTGGCGCGATGGAGGTGGTGGGGAGGAAAACTAGTTTGCGCGCAGTTCAGATTCAGCAACGCAATGCCCGCAAGCGTGATGCGGAAGTATTTTTTGATCTGCTTTATGCGGGTTACCCGAGGATGGCCCGCGTCGTAGATGATCACGGCAGTTGGCGCACACGATAGTGATTGGCTTCGATGACAATAAAGGATCGGCGCAACGTCTCTTCGTCAAGCTCGGCGAGGGCGCGCATTAGTTGCTCGTGGACTTGATCTTGCGTGTGCGGCTCGATGCGGAGAAAGATAATGCCGCTGCAAAGAACGTTGTGTTGAAAAACGAGCGCGCCAAAGTCCTTGTCGCGCGTCACGAGAAGCAACTCATGGGCAAGGGCATACGCAATAATCTCGGAGTCTTTCGCTTGCGCCAGCCCAACGTCTTGCGCACGTACAACTTCATGGCCACATGCAAGTAGATGCCTGACGGTTTGGCCGTAGACGTCATGATCGCTGAAAAACTTCACGCCGCTTTTTCCAGGGCAAAATGGTATTCATCGTTGTGAATGATTTGGATCGCGTATCGAATGCACGCGCGCACCTGTTCTTCGGTCAAGCTTGGGTAGTATTCCTCCACAATCGCACGATGCGTGACGCCCGCTTCGAGCAATTCCAACACGTTCGCAACCGTGATGCGCGTGCCTGCGATGCAAGGCTTGCCGAAATGAATCTCGGGATGCACGGAGATGAGCGCATTGAGTTGTGACATAGTAGTTGCCTTTCTTTTTGGAAGAAAATAAGCAATCGCGAGGCGAGACTCAAGCACGAGAATTTTTTTGAAAGTATTCCACCAACTCCCATTGCAATGCCGAGGAATAAAGCTCGAACTCCGCCAAGCGCGCGAGCGGGAGCCAGTTCACCGTGCAGCTTTCTTCAAAGCCGCTCGCGTTTTCTTGCGGCAGGTCTGCGGAATTAGTTTCGGCGAGAAAGTAGTAATGCTCTTTGTTCGCGAAGAGGTATGGGCCGAAGCGATGGCGCAACGTGATTTCCAATCCCAACTCTTCGCGCAGTTCGCGCACCGCGGCGTGCTCGGGGCTTTCGCCCTCTTCAATGCCGCCGCCGGGGATGCGCCAATATTGTTGTTTGTTGCCGTTGAAAAAATACGTGAGCAGCTTGTTGTCACGCACGAGCAATGCTCCCGCGCGAGGACGACCGAAATGCCAATCTTCATTCGGTACGGGCAAACGCGCGCCGATCCAAATCGGAAAACGCGCGGCAGATGCTTTCCCCAATTTTTCGCGCAGCCATTTTTTAATGGGCGAAAAATTGTCGAAGTCGCGGCGCAGACAAGTGAAGTCAAAAGCGCTTGGTTTGATAAAAAGCTCCCGCGCGAGACCGCCGTAATTTTGCGCTAGTTCGGGCACGCGATTGCGCGCGTAATAATCTCGCGTGCGTTCGTGCGCCGCAGCCACTGCCGCTTGGTCGCGATACACGGGGGAGTCCATGACAACCAATCTGCCGCCAGGCCGCAGCACGCGCGCGGCTTCTGCGAAGAATTGCTGCACGTCGTTGGCATAATGCGCGCTCGCGTTGGCGATGATGAGATCGAAGCTGTTTGCAGCGAGCGGCAAACAATCTAGCTCCGCTTGCACGGCAAGGAATCGGCGTTGCACGTGCGCATTGAGTCCATGCGCTCCGCCATTCACATCGGTGGCTAATACGTGATGCGTTTCGGCGAGCAAACGGCTCATCCATCCGCTGCCCGCACCCGCGTCCAAAATGCGCAGCCTCTGCAGGCCGTGCGTCTTTTCAATCCACTTTTGCAATTGCCGAAATGATTGCGCACGCAGTTGCCATTGACTGACGTGGCGACCGGTGCGATCGTGAAAAGGAAGTTGAAGATAAAACTCCGGATCCGTGCTCGCCCATCCCTCCTGCAAACGCAAGCGATCATACTTCGCGCAGTATTCCCGTATGCTCGGCGCGCGTTCCGGTTTGAGCAGTTGCGGAATGCCGTGTTTTGTCAAAAATGGCGTCATGCAATTTACGCAACGCAAAGCGCGCCCCTCGCCATGCCCAGCAACGACAAAATGCCCGCAACATTGCGGGCAGCGGAGTAATTCAAACCAGCGATATAAAAAATTTTCGGGAGGGGTGAGTCCCTGCGGCGTTTGCGCGAAGCGCTCCTCAGCTTGGGCGACAGCTCTCATCGAAGGGTTTGTCATCAATGTTTGTGATGCGATCAAGCCGAATTGTTGTTCCGTTGCGCAGGCGCAAAAATTCCTCGCGCTCGCGCGTGAAAATGTCGACGATCACGTCCGTAACCGTTTCTGCTTTGTCATCAACGCCGCGAAACACTATGCGGCACTCGCGGCGCAACGTGGCGAGCGCTTCCAGTTCATCGTGCAAAGAGCACGCGATGGGGTGATAGGGTTGAGACATGAAAAAAACTGCTCCGTGAAATTAGCGTTCTAATCGCCCTATTTTTAAATGCAGCGGCCATTTGATGCGCCTCGGCTCTGCAACCTCGCCCCACGCCTCGCGCAACCGCGCGCGGATTTGTTCGCGCGGATCTTCGCCGTGTTGCGCAATGAATCTTTGCACTGAAGACCACGTGCCGAGATAACCGAACAAATCGTCCAAGCGCCATTCCTGTTCCATATAAAAACGCGGCGTCGTGATTTGCTCAAAAGGAAACGGAATATCGCGGTAATTGTTCTCGAGCAACTTTCTTTCCGGCGGCCAATACCGGCCAACGATATCGAAATAAAACTCATTGAGTATCGCATCGATTTGCGGTTCGCTTTCGAGCAGCGTGTAACACCACACCGCGAGCACGCCGTTCGGTTTGAGCACGCGCCCTACTTCCGCATAGAATTTTTCAAAGTCAAACCAATGCAGCGCTTGCGCAACGGTGATGAGATCGACCGAGTGCGGTGGAATCTCCGTGCGCTCCGCGGGCGCGATGTGATAATTTATCTTCGCGTGCGGCGTGGCGTTCGCGATTTGTTTCGCGCTCGGATCAGTGGCGCTGATCTTCTCAAAGTGTGGCGCGAGACTGAGTGCTGCTTGGCCGTTGCCCGTGCCGCAATCCCATGCGAGCTTATGCTCGGGAACGAGCGTGGCAAGATATGCGAAGAGCGCCTCGGGATAATTCGGGCGATACTGCGCGTAGTCCGTGGCTTGTGTGGAGAAGTGGTCTTTGAAGGACATGAAATCAAAACGAGGCTGACAAAACTATTCAAAAGCAAAGACAGAAGAATGAAGGGCAGAAAAATATTTGCGTCAGTTCGCTTTCAATACGGCAAGGCTTTTTGCCGATATCTAATCCCGTATTTCCGACCTTCATTTTTCTATCGGGATCTTTTAAGGGGCGTGGCGCCGAGCTGAAAATTCGCGCTACGTCTTCGGCAGGCCGTTTTTCAATACCTCTTCGATCACCTCGGCGAAGCGATCGATCTCTTGCACCGTGGTATAGACGTTCGGCGTGACGCGCAGGCCTTCAAACTCCGCGTGTTTGATGGGCACCACGATGATGCGATGTTTGTTCCAAAGATAATTGGAAAGCTCGACGGAATCCACGCCTTGCACTTGCACGTTTGCGAGGCCGCACGCAAAACCGGGCTGCAAGCTGGTGTTGAGTTTGATGCGCTCGTTTTGCATGAGCCGCTTCGCCCAACGGTCGCGCAGATAAATCATCCGCGCTTCTTTGCGTTGGGCGCCCATGCCGTGATGGAAGGTGAGCGCCTCGGCAATGGCGAGATAATTCGCGGCCGGGTGCGTGCCGATCTCTTCGAACTTGCGAATGTTGTCGTCCATGGGTTCGGGCGCGGCCATCATGGGCCAGAGTTTTGCAATTTTCTCGCGGCGCACGTAAAGCATGCCCGTGCCGTGCGGCGCGAAGAGCCATTTGTGCAAGCTCGTGGCGTAATAATCGCAATCCAAATCCGCATGCGTGAAATCGAAGTGCGCGAACGCGTGCGCGCCGTCCACGATCACCGGAATGCCTTTCGCGCGCGCCATTTGCACCACGCCCTTCACCGGCAAAATCTGTCCGGTGAGATTGATCATGTGGCACATGAGCATGAGTTTCGTCTTCGGCGTAATATTTTTTTCGAACAAAGAAACGATCTCTGCCGGATTCTCGCACGGCACGGGAATGGAAAACTGTTTGAGCTTGATGCCGTCGCGACGTTCGCGCTGTTGCCAGGTGGTGATCATGCGCGGATAGTCCTGCGTGGTGGTAAGCACTTCGTCGCCGGGTTTGAGATCGAACCCGAGCTGGCAAATTTGCAAACTCTCCGAAGCGTTGCGCGTCATCGCGATTTCTTCGGGCGAGCAGCCGAAAGTTTTCGCCAGCTCGCGGCGCACGCCCTCGCGCTGCGGCTCGAGAATCTGCCACATGGTATAAACCGGCGCGGTGTTGGAAAAATCGAGATGGCGCTTCATCGCGTTTTGCACAATCGCGGGCGAGGGGCTGACGCCGCCGTTGTTGAGATTGATCAAACTGCGGTCGATGGTGAAGGCTTGCTGCACTTCGAACCACAACTCTTCATTGCTCGCAACTTCTTGCGGCGCGCCGGGATGTTGCGCGAAAATTTCTAACGCATGCAACGCGCGCAACGGATCGAGCACCGCGGCTGCAAATGCCGTCGATGCGGTGCGGCCAACGGCGCCGAGAAATTCACGACGAGTGGACATGGCGACTTCCTCCGGGATTGTGAGGGTTCGGATTGCGTATCGAACGGAGCGCAAATGAACGCAGTAGAAGCACAAATGCTGAGAGCACAAGCAGAGCGAGCGAGAGAAGCGAGCGCAAGCGACACGGGCGCGAAGAGTGACGCGGCTTTTCAGTTGCGTGGCGCGCAACATAATCAATCGAAAACTGAAAGGCAAATGTTAAAAGGGAGGAAACAATGAGACGGCGCATCCGCTTGCAAAAAGCCAGCAAGCGGATGCGCACGGATCGTGCGGATGATGCAATGCGGAATGAAATCTACTGGTTCTTATTCTGGTCGGCCGGGTTCTCGGCAGGATTTTTATTCTCTTCCGGCTTGGCGCTCTCGCCGGATTTGTCGTCATACAAAAGATTGCGCAAGCGCGCGAGCATGGCTTCCATGCGTTTGCGCTCTTCGCGGATTTTTTCGAGCTCTTCTTCGGCGTTTTCAGTTTTGCGTTGTTCCACATTCAATTGATTTTCGAGCGACTTTTGCCGCGGCACGAGACGGCCGTTCGCACTTACGAACAGCGGGCGATTATCCGGCGGCGCGGCTTGGTTCAAATGAAACGTCGCGCCGAAATTCACGCGCCAGGCGGGATAGCTCGGCAAATCCAGATTGATGATCGGCAGACCGGTGTCGTAACGTGTTTCTTCTTTATCCTGTGTTAATCTAAAATCGAACCCGACGTTCAACGCGGCCCAATGCTTCGGGCGATAGTTCACGCTGGGCGAAAAATAAATGGCGTCTTCGCGGCTATAGGCCGTGCCCGGCGGTTTGGTCATAAACATGCGGCCGTATAATTCAAAGCTGAAATCGAACTGCGTAGTCGGCACCGCGAAACCCGCGCCCCAGAGAAACTCCTGCGAGGGTTTGAGCACCGCCAGCGTATCGTTCGGTGCGCCGGTGAGTAATTTTCCGGTGTCGTTATGATGCCAAAAACCGAAGTTGACGTGCAGATTGAAAGCATTTTCCGGAATGAGCAAATCCGGGCTGTAGGAAGCGGCGCCGATGAGGCCCATCTCCACGCTGCCGCCGCTGTACGGCTCGAATAGAATATTGTGCTCCTTGGCAAGAGGAATACGACCGTTCAAAATCAATCCCGCTTTGAGCGGACTGATCTTGCTGCCGAACGAGCCGAACTTCATGTTCAAAAACAAATCATCCGGTACGTTATAGCCTTCGCCGCGATGCGTGTCTTGATAGACGATTTGCTTCACGGCCCATTCGAGATTTTTGCCGCTGGCAAAATAGAGCGCAAGCGCGGATTGCACGTCCCAAAAAGTTTTGGCCTCCGGCACGTTACCGACTTTTTTGACCACGGTTTGATAATAAGAAGAACCGAACGCGTGCAGCGTGAACTGCCCGCGCGGCAGCGTCCAGGCCGTATTGATATGGGGTAGGCTGCGCCCGCCGTTCAAGCGAAAAGCTTGGCCGTGTGAGCGCGCAGGAAGAAGAGCAACGGTCCATGCTATGGCCGCGAGCGCAATGAACTTTTTCATGTGACAGTCCGTCTTGGAATGAAGTTGAGGTATTGATAATAAAATTTATCCGTAGCG
This sequence comes from Candidatus Zhuqueibacterota bacterium, assembly GCA_013361015.1. GTDB lineage: Bacteria > Zhuqueibacterota > Zhuqueibacteria > Zhuqueibacterales > Zhuqueibacteraceae > JABWAN01. Next base: position 11,198 of record JABWAN010000002.1, read on the forward strand.
TTATCCTATAATCTGTGCCGCATGTCCGGCATTTCGAATCGTGCTGCACGTTTCTATATACAGACATTCCCGCGTGATTGCATGCGGCGGTTTCATAAAATCTTGACGCGCGATTTGCGCGCAAAAGCGCCGTTAAACCGCTTGCGCTTTCTGGGAAAATTTTGTATCCTGCTCGGCCTCGAAGAGTGTGCAAATTTACATTTTTGACGCTTTTGATCGCACGAAGAGCGCGTTACCATTAGATTGAATTGAATGAAGGACACTCCGGCATGTCACAAAAATGCCTCACGATACACGGACATTTTTATCAACCCCCTCGCGAAAACCCCTGGACTGAAGCCATCGACCGGCAAGACAGTGCGCACCCCTTTCATGATTGGAACGAGCGCATCACGCATGAATGCTACACGCCCAACACGTATGCGCGGGTTTTGGACGGAGAAAATCGCATCGTCAACATCGTCAACAATTTTGAGTTGACGAGCTTCAATTTCGGACCAACGCTGCTGAGTTGGCTGGAAAAAAATTCTCCCATGACCTACCAGCGCATTTTGCAAGCCGATGCAAACAGTTTGCAACACTTCGGCGGACACGGTACGGCGATCGCGCAAGCCTACAACCACACCATTATGCCGTTGAGCAGCGTGCAGGATCAAATCACGCAAGTGCGTTGGGGCCTGGCGGATTTTCGCTATCGTTTCGGCCGCGAACCGGAATCCATGTGGATGCCGGAAACCGCGGTCAACGACCAAGTCCTGCGCCTGCTCATCGATCATGGCATGAAGTACCTCATTCTTTCGCCGTATCAAGCCAAGCGCGTGCGCCCGTTTGCCGCCGGTGAATGGCAGGGCGTGGAGCATGGGGAGATCGACACCTCGCACGCCTATCGTTGGTTCGATCGTGACAGCGCCGACAAAGCGATCGACAAACGCCATCTCGATATTTTCTTTTATCACGGCGATCTTTCGCGCGGCGTGGGCTTCGAGCACCTCGTGCGCGACGCCGGCAATTTCGCGCATCGCATCGACGCGAGTTTTCCCACCAACGGCACCGGCGCGCCGCAGCTCGTTTCCATTGCCACGGACGGTGAAAGTTACGGCCATCACGAGCGTTTTGGCGAGCGCGGGCTGGCATATCTTTTCCATGTCGAAGTGCCGCGCCGTGAAATCCGCATTACGAATTACGCGGAATACCTTGCCGAGAATGCCCCGACGTGGGAAGTGCAATTGAAGGAAGGACAAAACGGCGAAGGCACGGCGTGGAGTTGCGCGCACGGTGTGGGCCGGTGGGCGCGCAATTGCGGCTGCCGCGGCGGCGGCCCGGCACATTGGACGCAGGAATGGCGCGCGCCCCTGCGCCATGCGCTCGATGAATTGCGTGACGAATTAAATCGCCTCACCCTCGAATTCGGCGAGCCCCTTCTTAAAGATATCATGGCGGCGCGCAACGATTACATACACGTCATCTTGCAGCGCACACCGGAAACGTTGGCGGCTTTTTTTGCAGAGCACCAGCGTAAAGCCTTGTCGGCAGAAGAAAAGATTACGGCCATCAAGTTGATGGAAATGCAACGTAACATGCAGCTCATGTACACAAGCTGCGGCTGGTTTTTCACGGAAATCTCCGGCATCGAGACGGTGCAGGTAATTCAATACGCCGCGCGCGCGATTCAGCTTGCGGAAGTGTTGAGCCAGCGCGCTTTCGAAGGGCGCTTCCTGCGCAACCTCGCGTTGGCGCCGAGCAATATGGCGGAGTATAAAAACGGCGAAGGCGTGTTTGAAAAACTCGTGCGGCCCGCAGTGGTGTCGTTCAAGCACGTCGTCAACACCTATGCCATTCGCTCGCTCTTTGTCGATACCCCGGATCACGATAAACTTTATAGCTATACGCTGCACCGCGAGGACGTTGCCGCAGCACAAACCGAACAAACGACTTTAATGATAGGACTGGTGCAAGCACACTCCGGTGTCACCGAGGAGCAGAATCGTTACGCCTATGCTTTGGTCAAGCACGGCGCCGTAGAGGGGGTGGAATGTCACGTGCGCAAGGCGGATAAAAATTGGGATTACGTCAAACATCGCGACCGGCTCATTCCCAACTTGCCGGAAGTGGAGAACGATCTCAATGAATATTTGCAAACCCATTGGGGCGGAAAGGCGCTTGGGCTTTCGGCCATGCTCTTTGAAGAGCGGCAGCAAGTCATACAAATGATGCTGCAAGGCCGCCTTGATCAAATCGGCGAGAGTTACAGCAAGCTCTATGAAGAATACCGCGACCTCATTCGCTCTTTGCGCGATTTGGGCGCGACCATTCCCGAGGAGCTGCGCGTGCCCACACGCTACACGTTGAGCCATGACTTGCGCCGTGAAATCGAAGTTGTCGGCGACGCCACCGATCTCGATTCTTACAAACGCAGTTTCGAAATCGCCCGCCTCGCCAACCGGCTCGGCATCGAGCTTGAAACCTATTGGGTGAGCCGGCAAATTCAAAGCATGCTGGAAAAACGTCTCGCTTCGCTCTATGAGGGGCTCTCTGCCGAGCTTTGCAAAGAAGTTCTAAACCTGCATGAAGTCTCGCAGCGCTTGAAGCTCACTTTGATGGTGGAGAATGTTCAAAATCAAATTTTTGCCATTCTGCGCGACCGGCTGGCGCCGCTGCTCGACGTAGTGCTCGCCGAGCGCGAAAACAACGCAGGCTACGATCTTGCCAACACGTTTTTGCAGATTGCCTACAAATTTGGCTTCAGCACGAAGGTTTATAAAGACCGCTTAAAAGCCGTGGAGCAGGAGCTTTCGGAGGATCCGCGCTTCTGGCCATAAAGCGAAATCTGCTTTCTGACTTTAGCCCTTGGCCCTGCCATGCTCTCACCTCAACAAAAGAAACTGCGCCAACACGCGAAAGAGATTTTCTGGGCCGGCGTCGCCGCGGTCGATCCTGCGGCCGCCGTGCAACGTGCGCTGCAACGCGACGGTGATTTGCTCACCGTTGCCGATGAAGTTCTGGACTTGCGTGACTTCCGCCGAGTGCTCGTCCTCGGTGCGGGCAAAGCCTCAGTCGCCATGGCTGCGGGCGTCGAGGCGTGTTTGGGTGAAATGATCGACGACGGCCTCGTGGTAACGAACTGCCGCGACAACGCCACTTTGTCCCGTAATTGCGGGATACGCGTGCTCGAAGCCGGTCATCCCATTCCGGATTTGCGCGGCGAACACGCCGCAAAACAGATTTTACAAATGGCCGCGGCTTCACAGCACGATGATTTGATTATTTGCCTGATCTCCGGCGGCGGCTCCGCGTTGTTGCCCTTGCCCGCGGGCGATTTAAAATTAGCGGAAGAACAACTCGTCACGAACCTTTTGCTTTCGCACGGCGTGACCATTCTGGAAGTCAACACCGTGCGCAAACATCTCTCGCGCATCAAGGGCGGCCAGCTTGCACGCGCGGCCCATCCCGCGCGGCTCGTGACGTTGATTCTTTCCGACGTGATCGGCGACCCCGTGGACATTATCGCCTCCGGCCCAACGGTTCCCGATCCTTCGACATTCGCCGATGCGGAGAGAATTTTGGTGCTCTATGGCATTTGGCAAAAGCTGCCGAAATCGGTGCAGGAGTACATCACGGAAGGTTGTAATGGATATATTCCCGACACACCGAAACCGGATGATCCGGTGTTTGAGCGCAGCCATTACAGCATCGTCGGCTGTAATGCGGATGCCTTATCGGCGTGCGAGCATTACGCGCGGAGCCTTGGATATCATTGCATGGTGCTCACGAATCGCGTGCAAGGCGAGGCGCGCGACATCGGAAGATTCTACGCCGCGCTCTTGCATAACGTCGTCAATTCCGAACAGCCGATTCGCACGCCGGCTTGTATTTTGGCCGGCGGCGAAACCACGGTGACGGTGCGCAATCCCGGCGGCAAAGGCGGGCGCAACCAGGAACTCGCGCTCTCGGCCGCGCTGGATATCGACGGTCTCGACAATTGCGTTCTGCTGTCCGCGGGCACCGACGGCCTCGACGGCCCGACGGAGGCCGCAGGCGCGTTTGCCGATGGCTGGACGGTGGCGCGCGCGCGCATGCACGGCATGCGTTTCATGAGCAGCTTCTTGCGCGATAACGACAGCAATGCTTTTTTTGAAAGGCTCGGCGACCTTTTTGTGACCGGCCCGACCGGCACGAACGTGATGGATTTGCACATCATGCTAGTGGGAGAGTGATCGCACTCGCGGCGTCAGAAGAAACCCTTTTCAGGGCTGTCATTCTGGAAGAATCTGCCCTCGTACTTGGAACACAGCTCAAATCAGGTTTTGTGCCGAGCACGAGGAAAGCTTCTTTCAGAATGACATTTCAGAGTAGGTGTTGTTGGAATAACGCAGTCCTCTCGTTCCCAAACTAAAGTTTGGGAACGCACTTGCAGCGAAACTCAGTTTCGCGCCTCAAAGTAATGGAGCAAACCAATTTGCCGCAACGCCGCACTAAAATCGTTTGCACCCTCGGCCCGGCGAGTGAGTCGCAAGACGTGCTCGCCGCCTTGCTCGACGCGGGCATGAACGTCGCGCGCTTGAATTTTTCGCACGGCGATTTCGAGAGCCATCAACGCCGCCTCGATCTCATTCGCTCCGTGGCCGCGCAGAAAGCGCAGCACGTTGCGATTCTGCAAGACCTGTCCGGCCCCAAGCTGCGCATCGGCGCCATGGCTGCACCCGCGCACTTGCAAGACGGCGGCACGTTCATTCTCACCAACCGCAAAGTGCCCGGCGACGAGAAAGAAGTATCGGTCACGTATCCGGCTCTGCCGCAAGAAGTTGAAGTCGGCGACACGATTTTGCTCGCAGATGGCATGCTCGAACTGCGCGTATTGCGGCGCGATCAACACGACATTCATTGCCGAGTTGTGCACGGCGGCGCCCTCGATTCCAACAAGGGCATCAATCTTCCCAAACGCACCCTCAAGCTCAGCGGCCTCACGGCGAAGGATAAAGACGATCTCAAGTTCGGTTTGCACGCGGGCGTCGATCTCGTGGCCATGTCGTTCGTGCGCAATGCGAATGACGTACTCGCGCTGCGTGAACTGATGCGACAACTCGGCCGCGTCGTGCCCATCATTGCGAAGATCGAAAAGCACGAAGCGCTTGGGGACATCGACGCCATCGTCGAAGCCACGGACGGTTTAATGGTCGCGCGCGGCGATCTCGCGGTCGAGACTTCGCTGGAGCGCGTGCCGCTTGTGCAGAAAATTTTAATTGAGAAGTGCAATCGTCAAGGCAAACCCGTCATCACGGCCACGCAGATGTTGCGCTCGATGGTCGAGAATCCGCGGCCCACACGCGCCGAAGCTGCTGACGTCGCGAACGCGGTGTTGGATGGCACGGATGCGGTGATGCTTTCGGAAGAGACTGCCGTGGGAAGGTTTCCGGTTGAAGCCGTGCAAGTGATGGATCGCATCGTGACTACTGCGGAATCGCGGCTATCGCGGCGCGAACGGTTGCCGGTGGAAAAACATCAAGGCAAAGTTACGATACCTGCAGCCATTAGCCACGCGGTCACTTCTATGGCGCACGAGCTGAAAGTTGCTGCGATCTTCACACCCACGCAAACCGGATCCACGGCAAGAATGGTGGCGCGCTATCGCCCGAGCGTTCCACTGATTGCATTCAGCCCGGTGCTCGCGACCGTGCGGCAGCTTGCGCTCGTGTGGGGCGTACATCCTCTGCTCATCGAGCGCGAATATGAAAACACCGACGAGTTGATTCAAAAGTGCAAACAATTGGCGCTCACGAGCGGCCTCGTGCAACCCGGCGAAACCGTCATTATTGCCGCAGGCTTGCCGCCGGGCGTTCCGAGCGGGACGAATTTGATTAAGGTGGAAGTGATTTGAGCCATGAACAAGAAACTGGATTCACTGTATTCAAAACTAAGGGCAAAACTATTTTGGACAAAACGATTAACAGAATAGTCTTGCCAGCAATCGTTTTGCTTTACCATGACGGACTTTGAACCCATAGAAATCAGGAGAGAACCCCATGTCTGCAATTGCTGAAATTCGTGGCCGTGAAATTTTGGATTCGCGCGGCAATCCTACGGTGGAAGTTGACGTGTTATTGGAGCGCGGCGTGATTGGTCGTGCGGCCGTGCCGAGCGGCGCTTCGACCGGCGAGCATGAAGCAATCGAACTGCGCGATGGTGATGCCAAACGTTACAAAGGCAAAGGTGTTTTGAAAGCGGTCGAAAATGTGAATCAAATCATTGCGCCGGAAGTGATCGGCATGGATGCGGCCGCGCAGAAGTTGATCGACCAAACCATGCTCGAGTTGGATGGCACGGAGAACAAGAGCCGACTCGGCGCAAACGCAATACTCGGTGTGTCGCTCGCGGTGGCGAAAGCCGCGGCGTATGAAAGCGATTTGCCGTTGTATCAATACCTCGGCGGCGTGTCCGCGCACATGCTGCCCGCGCCGATGATGAACATCATCAACGGCGGCTCGCACGCGGATAACAGCGTCGATCTGCAGGAGTTCATGATCATGCCGCTCGGCGCTTCGTCATTTTCCGAAGCACTGCGTTGGGGCACGGAGGTTTTTCATTCCCTCAAAGCCGTGCTCAAGAAACAAGGCCACAGCACCGCGGTGGGCGATGAAGGCGGCTTCGCACCGAATCTCGGCTCCAATGAAGAAGCGCTCGTGGTGATCATGCAAGCCATCGAAGCTGCAGGCTTGCGGCCCGGTGAAGATATCTATATCGCGTTGGATCCCGCTTCGAGCGAGTTCTATGATAAAAAGAAAAACACCTATGAACTGAAATCCGAAAAGCGCTCGCTCTCTGCCGAGGAGATGATTTCATATTATGAAGGTTTGGCGAAGAAGTATCCCATCATCTCCATCGAAGACGGCCTTGCGGAAGATGACTGGGACGGCTGGAAGAAAATCACACAAAGGCTCGGCAAGTCGTTGCAGCTCGTGGGCGACGATCTGTTTGTGACGAACACGAAACGTTTGTCCGAGGGTATCGAGCAGGGCGTGGGCAATTCGATTCTCGTGAAGGTGAATCAAATCGGCACGCTGACGGAAACGCTTGCGGCAATTGAGATGGCGCATCGCGCAGGTTACACGGCCGTCATTTCGCACCGCTCGGGCGAGACCGAGGACACGACGATTGCGGATATCGCCGTGGCCACCAACGCCGGGCAAATTAAAACGGGCAGCGCCTCCCGCACGGACCGCATCTGCAAGTATAATCAACTGCTACGGATTGAAGAAATGCTGGGCGAAAGCGCGAAATATGCGGGCAAGACGGTGTTGCGCAAACGCTGAACAAAAAACAAAGCCTCACGCAAAGGCGCGAAGACGCAGAGTTTCCGCAAATAAACTTTCTGATTTCAACCCGACAAGCTTTGCCTTGCGGGTTCTTTGCGTCCCATCGTCTTTGTGTGCGCATCTTTTTTTCGCGTTGAAGTTTTGGTAACGGAGAAAGCCGTTGTTTTTCTAACGAGAAATTTTATATTGGCGGCTCAATTATCGGCGGAAGCTCACGCCGCAACCCTCGCTTCACTGGCTGAGAACGAAAGCGGAGACGGTGCATGGCCTTCAAAGACCCGAAATACGACAAACCAATTCAGCTTCGCAAAACTCGTCGTCCCAAGCAACTTGCGGTCATCAATCAAAGCGGCTGCACGGGCTGTATGGTGTGCATCGATTTTTGCCCGGCGGATTGCATTCTCGTCGTGCCCGGCCCCGATCCTTCTGCGCCGACGGTGCACAAGTTGGTCGAGGTGGATTTGCCGCGCTGCATCGGCTGCACGCTCTGCGCGAAGTATTGCCCGTGGGAAACAATCTCGATGTTGGAGTTCGACGATGGATATAAAAAAGCGGAAGAATGGACCATTCGTACGGTGCTAGGTGAAATCATCGAACCCGTCCCCGCCGCAGTACCAACTGCGCCCCGCGCCGCCGCACGCCGCCCGGCTCACGCCGAAGCTGAGTGAAGCAGACCGCGCCGATCTGCACGCCGGCCTCGAGCTTTTCAATGCCGGCGAATATTGGGAATCACACGAAGCATGGGAGCGCATTTGGCAACGCCACACCGAACCGTGGCGTTTTTTCATTCAAGGCTTGATTCAAGCCGCGGCAGCGCATCATCAATTGCGCCGCGGCATTCAATATGGTGCGATTAAGCATCTAAAGAATGCGCTCGCCAAGCTCGAAGTCGCGCCGCCGGATTTTGCCGGATTGGCGCTGGAAGAGTTTCGCGCGCATTTAAGAAAACTAGTCATGCAGATCGAAAACCTCAAGCCGCGGGAATTCACGGCCAGCAAGAATCTCGAGGTTGCTTCATTGCGTTGGAGCGCAAGCCCGGCGCCGTTGTGAAGTACCGGAAAAAATCTTTCAAAAACGACCAGAAATGGGAAGCGCCGCATTCTGCCAGCCTTCCTCCTCAAAATGCTGCGGAATTTTCGCTTGACATTACTGCGCATGGAATAGTATCTTGCCGCGCTTTAACGCATTAAAACAGTCCGACAATCATACATCATTCTGCTTATGAAAGCGAGCCAAAGTGCCGACCATCTCTCCGAGCGCGAACGCATGGTGTTGAATTCCATCGTGGAAGATTTCGTGCGTAACGCGGTGCCGGTGGGGTCGAGAGTGCTTTCCAAAAAGCATGGCGTGGGCCTCAGCCCGGCCACCATCCGTAACGTGATGGGTGATCTCGAAGAGATGGGCTATCTGACACATCCCCATACCTCTGCCGGTCGCGTTCCTACTGACAAAGGTTATCGCCTTTACGTTGACTCGCTCATGGAAGTTGAAGCGCTCTCTGAGCAGGAGAAAACGGAGATCCTGCAACACTTCCTGCGCGTGACCAAAGAAGTCGACTCGATTCTCGATGCGGCTTCGCAAATGATTGCACGGGTCTCGAGTCAACTCGGCGTGGTGCTCTCGCCGCGCTTTTATCAAGGCGTGTTCGAGAAGATCGAGCTGGTGCCCATCGCGGAAAAGAAAGTATTGATGGTGCTCTCGATCAGGTCCGGTTTGGTGCGAACCATTCTGTTGAAAATGGATGCGGAAGTTTCGCGCGAAATCATGGACAAAACTGCGGCGGTGATTAACGAGCGCTTGCATGGTTTGAGTTTGATGGAGATCAAAAATACGCTCGACAGCCGGTTGCGCGATCTCGTGGAGGTCGACGCGAGTTTGGTGAGTGCCATTGTAGGCTCGACGGCGCCGCTCATTGATCAAATCGAACTGCGCAATTTTCATTTCGGCGGCACAAACAACATTATGGTGCAACCGGAGTTTTCCGATCAGCGCAAGCTTTCCAATATGCTCAATCTGCTTGAAAGCAAGCAGATCGTCATCCATCTTTTTGAGCAAAACGAATCCCAAGGCCAATTGACCATTGCAATCGGCGAAGAAAATCGCGACGAGTTGATCAAGTATTGCAGCTTGATCACGACCTCGTATCATATCGGCAGCGTGACGGGCACGTTGGGCGTGATCGGGCCGACGCGCATGCGCTATCCCAAGGTCATCGCGTTGGTGGATTTTATGGCGAAGGTTTTGACCGAAGTATTGGAAGAAAGCGTCGGCGGCACGAGTTCCAAAAACTAATTGAATGTGAGGATTTGATTTTGGTAAGGACAGAAGAAAAGGCGGAGCAACAGCTCGAGGAGGGCCGGGATAGTTTGGGGGATTCTGCAGCAATCCAGCCGCAAGTAGCGAAGCAGATCGACGTCGAAAACCTTGAATCGAATCTGGCGGCGGTTACCACCACGGCGCCTGAGGCTGCCGCGGAAGAGGTCGTTAAGCCGGAGCTGGAAACGGCCGGCGAAGAGGAGCCAACTGAGCTCGAAACCTTTGTGGATGAACACGCTGCCGGGAACGGCGTTCTCACTTTGCTTGAGCAGGAAGCCGAAACAGCTCCCGCCATGGCGCCGCCGGTCGATGGGGTTTCCTCAGAACAAGATGCAGAAAAGCCCAAAGGGTTCTTCCGGCGGCGCGTGCAGACGCCCGAGTTTAAGAAACTCAAAACTGACAATGAAAAACTCACCGCCGAAGTGGAAACATGGCGCGAACGATACCTGCGTCTGGCCGCGGACATGGAGAATTTTCGCAAACGCACCGATCGCGATTATTACGGTCGCGTGCAAGCCGAGGTGGCTCGCATGGTCGTGGCTTTTCTGCCGCTCGTTGACGATTTGGAGCGCTGTTTGAATGTGAAGGACGAAGCCCGTGAGTATGAATCGCTCCGCCAAGGCGTGGGGTTGATTCATCAGAAATTCAACAAGGTGTTAAGCGGCTACGGCGTTGCGCCGATGCAAGCCGAGGGCAAAGAATTCGATCCTAATTTGCACGATGCGCTGACGGAAATGGTTAGCGCGGGCAAGCCTGCAGGCCTCGTGCTGGAGGAGCATTGCAAGGGCTACATGTTGCGAGACAAAGTCTTGCGTCCCGCCAAAGTGGTTGTCAGCAAGTGAATGTTCATGTCAATGTACCTCCTTTGAGAAGATATGGCCAAACGAGATTATTACGAAGTTCTTGGCGTCGCCCGTGACGCTTCGGAAGAGGAAGTAAAGAAAGCGTATCGCAAACTTGCGATGCAATATCATCCCGACCGCAACCCCGGCGACCATGCGGCAGAAGAAAAATTCAAAGAAGCCGCGGAAGCCTACGAGGTTTTGCGCGATGGCGATAAGCGTGCGCGCTACGATCGCTTCGGACACGAAGCATTGCGTGGCAGCGGCTACAACGCGGCGCGCGATTTCGAATTCGATTTGGCCGATGCACTGCGCACCTTCATGTCGGAGGGTATTTTCAGCGATTTCTTCGGCGCCACGCGCGCAAGCCGCAGCAGCGGCGGACAACCGCGCGGCAGCGATTTGCAGGTGCGCCTCAAGCTCACGCTGGAGGAGATTGCCACGGGCGTGAGCAAAAAGTTGAAAATTAAACATCATGTGCGTTGCAATACGTGTGGCGGTTCCGGCAGCCAGCCGGGCAGCGAAGCGGTAAGGTGCTCCGCGTGCGGCGGCACCGGTGAGAGAAGGCAGGTTTCGCGCTCGCTGTTCGGGCAGTTTATCAACGTGACCGCGTGCCCGCAGTGCAACGGCGAAGGCCGCATCATTCGTGATGTGTGCCGCGACTGCAAGGGCGAAGGCCGGCGCGAAGCTGAAAAAATCTTGCAAGTGGAAATTCCGGCCGGGGTCTCGACCGGTAATTATCTCACCATCCGCGGAGAGGGCAACGCCGGCCCGCGTGGCGGACCGCCGGGCGATGTCTTGGTCGTAATTGAAGAAGCCGAGCACGAACATTTCGAGCGCCACGGCGACGATGTTTTGCTCGAGTTGCCGATCAGCATCACGCAAGCCGTATTGGGAGATCGCGTGGAAGTGCCAACCATCGAAGGACAAGCGATGTTGGAAATTTCTCCGGGCACGCAATCAGGAAAAATTTTGAGAATGCGTGGCAAAGGTATTGCACACCTGAACGGCTATGGGCGCGGTGATCAACTCGTGCGCATCTACGTTTGGATTCCGAACAAGGTTGGAATGAAGGAAAAAGACCTTTTCCAACAGTTAGCAAGGTTTGATGGTGTTCGACCGCCGCAAAACTGGCGCAGTATTTTGCAGAAAATGAAGGAAAACTAATGTGAGCTTTTTATGCGGGGGTTCACGCGATCAGAACAGCGCGCCATTTTGTTTTTGCTCGTGACTTTCGGAATCGGGTGTGCGATTTTGTATTATCGTCGCAGTCTG
>JABWAN010000532.1 GCA_013361015.1 Candidatus Zhuqueibacterota bacterium
ATTCGCATTGAAAATACTCGAGCACAAATCCAGAAGGTCCGGATCAACGGCGAGCCGCACGCCGCATTCAACGATCAAGTCGTCATTTTGCCCAATCTGCAAAAAGGCTTGAACACTATAGAAGTCATGCTGGACAAGAATATCTCAGAACAACCGCGCTTGACTTACATCTCGAAGCGAATGCTCGCCATTCATACCCAAGGTGATTCGTTGATCGTGCAAATTCAAACCAAAGCTAAAGCCAAATTTGATTTCTTCATACCGTATCCCTTCGTGCTCTTGCACGCCGACGCGCAGGAATGGAATCGCAACGGCGGTGATCTCGTGCAGGGTTTCGTGCTCTCGGACCGGCGGCTCGTGTTGAAACCCTCGCGCTTCAATGCATTCGTGATTTCCCGCGCCTCGCTGCCCATCACGAATTTCAAAGAAGAGGCCTCGGTTCTCACTTTGAGTTTGCGCAAAGGCGCAGGCGCGGATTCGATTTGGTTCCAATGCGCGAAGCCGCCGCAGCGTTTGACTTTCAACAATCAGCCTTTGCGTTTTCAAAAAGTGAGCAATGAGTATCGGGTGACTTTGCCGGATTTTGTCGAGCAGGCAAAAGTGACTATTGCTTTTTGAACTCACCGTTCGTCCGCAGGGAACGTTCTGGCGGAAATCAATCATTCAAGAGATTGGAGAAGATCATGCACCTCGAATTCTTTTGCAAAGCCCGTTTGCTGGCAATTGCTCTTGTCCTTTTCAGCTCTGCCGCTTTTTCTCAGGAAGGCGCGAACCACAAACTCGTGGTTGATTGGGGACATTGGCGTCTGGGCCACAAAGCGGACCCGGAATTCTTGCAGAAGAATCATCTCACCCTCACCTTTGGGAGCGGCGCGCCGAATTTTGAGACGGTGACGCGCGAAGAGTTCGATCAGGCCATGGCCAAGGCAAAAGCATTCAACAAAGAATATCATGACAAAGGTTATCTCGTTCTGCGCTACTTGTCAACTTCTTTGAACGGCACTTCCGGTTCCAACCAGGATGCTCCACAGAAAGAGCAGATTCGTTGGTTGAAATTCTATAACGAGAGCTGGCAGAATTTTGAAGATTACCTCGGGCCGAAGCCGGCGCACGATCCCACCACCTGGATCACGGTGCATCGCGATGGGACGTTCCCGCATTACCGTTATGCGCCTTACGGCCAGCAAACCACCGCTGGTTTCGAAACCTGGGGCTGCCCGGATAATCCCGATTACGTGAGAATCATGGAAGGCAAAGTGCGCGCGCAAGCCGAAACCGGCATCGATGGCTCCTACGTGGATTGGACGCACATCGCCGGCGGCACCTGTTACTGCGAATTTACGAGGGCGAATTTCATCAAATATCTCAAGCAGAATTTGCCGCCGGAAATCGGCCAGTCAAAATATGCCACGGGTAATTATGAGAAGATCGAGCTTCCTCAAAAGCGTGGCGACAAGTTTTGGATGGAATGGATCACATATCGCGGCCACGTCGTTGCCGAGTTTCATAAGCATCTGCGCACGGTGGCGCGGCAATACCATCCGCATTTCATGATTTCCGGCAATGTGTTCGGAGGATTCGGCTATGGCCCGATTGCGTATGACGCGGCCGGCAACATGGAAATGCTCGCGCGTGAAGGCTATGACGATTTTATCTACTCCGAAATTCAAGAGTTTCTCGACAGCGCCCCGCGCAAAAATGAAGAGGGCACAAAAATCACCAACAGTCCGGCGTTGAAGTTTTTGGCGGCGGCCTCGCATGGCAAGCCGGTGATCGTGTACGCCACTGAAATCACGCCGCCGATTTTTCCGAACCCGACGGAAAAATGCTTGAGCGCGATGGCGCAAATCAACATCGCCGAGGCCGCGGCCAATCATGCCGTCTTTCGCGAGAAGCGCGAGACGCCTCCCGGCGCTACGCAGATTTATGAATTTCTGGCCGCGCATGAAGATAAATTATTGGGCGCACATCTACACAGCAATGTCGCCGTGCTGGCTTCGCTCAACCAGTATCTAGCCGATGAGCTGAGTTTCGCGTTCAGCGCCTCGCGCGTGCTGGCGGACGAAGGCCTCGCGCATGTGATGATCGTAGAGGAGGATCTGTTGTCGGCAAGGCTCTCTGATTTCGATTTAATCCTGCTGCCATATATTCCACTGTTGAGCCAGCAGAAACAGGAAGCCTTGCAACGTTACGTTGAGAAGGGCGGCACGCTGCTCATTCTGGGAAATTCCGGCGCGAAGAATGAATTCAACCTGCCGCACGAGCAAATTGCTTTGGCCGGCCTGTTTGGCGGGAAAAGCTATCCGGCGCAAGCCGTAGAGAAAAAAATCGGCAAAGGCCGGGCGGGCTTCGTTCCGCTCGTTGTTCCGGAATCCAAATTTTTGATTCCGAGCAAAGCCACCGGCGCTTTCACCACCTTCGGCCCGACCATGGCGGACGTCTTTGCCGATATTCCGGAAGGCTACACGCGCAATCGCATCGATCCCGTTCTGCGTGAGTCATTGGTGCGTGTTGCCCGGAAAACGAACGAGCTGCTTGAGGACAAAGTCACACGTTTGATCACAAAGACGCCTTACGTCGAAATCACTACCATGAGGCCGGAAGACAACCGCCGGATGCTAGTGCATTTGGTAAACTATGATGTGACCGTCGAGGGCGATCTCACGCCTGCGCAGAATCTGCAAGTGCAGCTCGCAGTGGCGGAGGGGAAAAAAGTGAAAAGCGTGAGCTACAGCGGCACGCTGGGGGAAATGAAGCCTCTGGAGTTTGTTGTGGTAGAGAAAGCGCCGCAGCAAATCATCCGCTTTCAGCCGGACGCCCTCAATATCTATGGGCTGGCAGTCGTTGCGCTGGAGTGAAGTTTTTTTCATTGAGAGCAAAACGGCGTTTGGCCTCAAACTAGAGAAGTTGACGATGACGGCATAGAGCAGACGGCAAACAACTTTCTGTTTTCCGAAGGTAAACAAATCATGAAGAATTGTATTGCCGCCGTCGTATTGGCGGTGGTATCAGTACCAGATCATAGTTACTCACAAAGCGAAGTCATCGTTCATCCCACCGCCATCGATGCGCCGTTGCGCAATCCCTTCAAAGGCTTTGCGCCGTGGATCGGCGCTTTCAACATGCACCATCTGAGCACGCTGCAGCACGCCACTTTCACGTGGCGCCAACTCGAGCCGCGCGAGGCTGAATACGACTGGGCGAGGCTTGAGCGCTACTGGGATCAACTTTGGGCGATGGGCATTCGCGTCGGCTTTCGCATCACCGTGGCATTGCCCGGCGCGCCGAATCACGTAGATATTCCGCAATGGCTGGTCAATTTGGGTGTGCCTTTGCTCGATTACGAAATCGCCGGGGCCTCGGGTAAATCGCCTGACTTCGACGATCCGATATTCCTCGAGAAACATCTCAACTTCATCAAAGCACTCGGCGCGCGTTACGACCAAGACCGACGGGTGGCGTGGATCGATATCGGCTCATATGGTTTTTGGGGCGAATGGCACCTCTATCTGAATCCCCAACTCGAGGCCACACAGGACACCAAGCAAGCCTTGCTCGAGGCCTACTTCACAGCCTTTCCCACCAAGCGCAAAGTGATTGCCTTTGATGACGACTTCGCCACGCAATACGTCACCGCACGCGGCGAAGGCGTGCGCAATGATTGTCTCGGCACCGAAGAGTCCAACGATTGGTATCTCGAAAGCTTGAATCGCATCGATTCCACGTTGAATAATCGAGCATGGCAGCTCGGCATCATTACCGGAGAATTTTGCGGCAGCGACGCCGGTGCGCTGGCAGGCACGACGACCCGCTTTCAATTGAACTACGCTTTTGTGAAGAAAACCCATTGGTCGTTTATCGGCCCAGCCGGCGGCAACCTTCCAGCGCAAAACCCGCAACATCGCGCCGATTTGGATTTGCTGCACAAGACGCTAGGCTATCGTTATGTGATTCGCACGGTGCGTCATCCGGCCTGGGTGAAAGCCGGGGACGCGCTGCAGCTGACGTTGGAATGGGAGAATGTCGGCGTCGCACCGTTTTATTATCCGTGGCCGCTTCGCATTTATCTCACCGATACCGCCGGCGTAACGCTGGCGCGCGCGACGCTGCGAACCGATATTCGCGACCTGCTGCCGGGAGTCACAATGATTGCGGAGAATATTCCGATTCCCTTTTCGTTTCCGCCTGGGGTTTATGACGTGCGGCTCGGTATCGAGGACCGCGATCGTGGTGTGCCCGGCGTGCAGTTGGCCATCAGTGGAAAAGATGATAGCACACGATATACGTTGAGTCACGTGGAAGTGCAGCGCAACCCTACTGGTGTGCGTGACGCGCCTCGGAATCCACCGTCGAATTTTTCTCTTTCAGTCTATCCCAACCCCATGCAGCGCGCGGTTCGCATCGAGATGCGATTTGAAAATCTCCCCGGCCCCGAGAACATTGAATTAGCCGTGTACGATTTGCGGGGCCGGCGGGTGCGAAAACTGAATGTTGGCGGGTGTTGGCAAACGGAGATGCAGGTGCTGTGGGATGGCACGGATGATACCGGAAAGAAAGTAACTGCGGGCGTGTATATTGTCCGCTTGCGCCGCAGCAGAGCTTATTTGACGCAAAGGATAACAAGGCTGTAGTTTGTTCATTTCATCTTTCAACGGCGGAATTAAGCCTTGCTTTTTGACAAGCAACAAAATACCTAGTGTCGTGTCTCAAGCTGTTTTGATCTTATCGAGTACGGCTTTGGCGCGGCGATATTTTTCTAGAATCGTTTCGGCTTGTGCTTTCCAAATAAACGGCTTGGCGCTTTGATTGTGATGCTCGACGTATTTCATAATGGCC
>JABWAN010000533.1 GCA_013361015.1 Candidatus Zhuqueibacterota bacterium
AGTTAAGCTGGCGATCTATAACGTGCGCGGAGAATTGGTGCAAACGCTGCTGCAGCGCGAGCTGGCAGCGGGAGAGCACGCCATTCCGTTCGACGGTCGCGGCTTCGCTTCCGGCATGTATTTCTATCGTCTCGAAACGAAAGATTTCGTCACCACGCGCAAAATGATTTTGGAAAAATAGTGTCAAATGCGCGACGCACTTTGCAAGTGCGTCGCGCTTCATAAGTGCGTGGCACTTTCGCCAAGACGTACTGGCTCGTTGACTTGAAAGAAAATAACAGCGACACGCGAGGGGAGAAAAGCATAGCGTGCGACAAGTCCCACTCTGCACATTTCACCCTCCTAGTTTCAAAAGCAAAACGCCACTACTTCCCGCCTCGGAAGCAAGTGGCGTTTACTTTTGGGGGAAGAAAGAGCTTGCCATGGCGCGCGCAAATTCAACCGGCGAAAGGCCGGCGTTGATTTTTGTGCGATTGACTTTGACCGGCGATTATCATAAAATCTTTCCTCACGCTGCAGCGTGACTGCAAACAATCGCTCCTTCCCCTTCACCATCTCGGATTTTGCAATGCCCGTGCTCCAACCAGGCTTCAAAGAATTGGCGGCAAAGCTCGATGCCCTGCCGGAATTACGGCGCATGCTCTTTTCAATATGCGTGCTCGCCGGCGAACCGCTCGCAAGAACGATCATGCTGCTAGTGCTCAACAATCTCGGCGCTCGCAATCAAAATGGGAATCTACTGCGGGCAAACGATATCGATCCGGAGCTAGAGGCTTTGATCGCGCTTGATCTTTTGGCGAAAAAGTTTAACGAACGCAGCGAGGAATTTTACGCGCCCGGCCAATATGTCGCCGCGGGCGTTCAGCATGCATTGGCCCAGCCCTATGGCGAAAAAGTTCTGGAAAAAATTCGCAAAGAATTGCCCGCAGATTATTCCGGCTATAAACGCGCAAACATCCCCAAGCGCTATCAGCGCGAAGTGCGTGTGGGCCTCTATCGGCACGATTTCGACCATGTGGATAAGTATTACCAAGAGGGCGCGGCGCGCTATCCGAAGGAGTTTCAGTCTTTCGATCCTTATCAGGAAATTTTCAACAGCCCGTTCGATGCGGAGTTTTTGAGAACCTTTCCGCCGCGCGTGCAAATGGCGGCGCTGGAGGGCTTCATTTGGGAGGGCTTGCTGAAAATGGAGCCGATCACGCCGTATCTCGAAGAACTGCGCGTGCATCTCGCTACGCCCTCAGCCGAGACAGACGAGCTAGTGCGTAGTACTCTCATTAACGCCGCCCTTGCGCAAGGAGAGCTGCAAGCTGCGTTGCAAGTCCTTCCTCAAAAGGCGAACTTGCTCGATTTCGACACGCAGCGCGCAACCATTGCGTTTTTGCAAGGCGAGAACGATCGTGCGTTGCAGCTCTTCGAAGCGGCGCTTAAAGAACTGCGCCGCGGGAGCAACAGGCGCCAGGCGTTTTTCAGAAATTTTGCCGGCATCTTTTATCCGCTCGCGCTGCTCAAGGCGCAAACCGGCGAGGCCCTAAACAAGCTGCACGCGTTGCTGCAAGCGGTGCACAATCAAACCGGGCCCAACGTTCAGGCTTGCAGGTTGTTCGAAATACCGCTGTTCTTGCTGCAAAACAACATGGAGAAGGTCAATCCGCTTGTGGAAAGATTGCGGCCTGAAGATGATCACGCTTTTATGCTCCTGCTCAAGACGCTCGTGAGCTTTTGGGTGAGTCCGGCAAAGGCGAAAAAGTTTTTGCCGCAAGCGCAAACGTTTTATGAAAAGGCAAAGGCGAACGGCTACGATTGGTACGCGCTGGAATTTGCCGCTTTATTGGCCCGCTCGCTTCCGCGCGAAGGCGATTACGCTGCAACTTGCGAGGCGTTGCAAAAGAAGCTCGGCGTTGCGCCGCTCGCTTCTCTTATCGCCAAAGAAGAAGAATGGCAGCGCGTCTTGAAAGCCGTGCGCATGCTCTCCTCCGATAACAAGCCGCAAGCGCAGGCCGGTGTGCTGCACGACACGCGGCTTGCTTGGTTCATCGATTTCAACTACAACCGCATTCAGCCACGAGAGCAGAAGCTCGCCAAAGACGGGCTTTGGACCAAGGGCCGCAACGTTGCGCTGACTCGTTTGCGTCGCGGGGAGCTGTCGTTCATGACGCCGCAAGATCACGAAGTCGCGCGCACGATCAAAACCGAATGGCGCTATTACGGCAATGAGATTCATTTTTTTGAAACGGCGAAAGCGCTGAAAGCTCTCGTCGGCCATCCGTTGCTTTTCAATGAAGCGCCGCCGCACGCTCCGGTGGAATTAGTCAAGGGTGAGCCTGAGCTGACGGTGCGAAAAAAGAAGAACGACTTTGAAGTGGAATTCTCCTGCGACGTTTCCACTGCCGGAGTGGTGCTGCAAGAGGAAACGCCGGCGCGTTATCGTCTCATCGAAGTCAATGAAACTCATAAAAAAATTGCGACCGCGTTCGGCGCAAAAAAATTCCTTGTACCCGAAAAAGGACGCGAGCAACTCAGCGAAGCATTGACCTCACTTTCCGCAGTGGTCACAGTGCACTCCGAGTTGGAAGGCGTGGGCGAGCAATTGCAAAGCGTGGCTGGAGATGGCCGCATCCATTGCCATCTCACGCCCGTCGGCGATGGGTTCAATCTTTCGTTTTTCGTGCGGCCGTTCAAAGACGGCGGCCCATACTTCAAACCCGGCAAAGGCGGCAGCCGAGTGATCGCCGAGCTGCACGGCAAGAAGGTGCAAGCCGAGCGTGATTTGAAAGCGGAGAAAAAAAACGCGAGTGCCGTGATTGCTTCGTGTCCTGCGTTGGATGAAGGCGATCAGGAAGCTTATACTTGGATGTTCGATGATCCGCACGATTGTTTGGAAGCATTGAGTGATTTGCAAGCGCTCGGCGAGCAAATCATTCTCGCTTGGCCGGAGGGGCAAGGTTTGCGCATCAGCCACCAAGCTTCGTTTCAGCAGCTTGTAATGGGCATTCGCCGCGATCGCGATTGGTTTGCCGTCACCGGCGAACTCGTGTTGGATGAGGCCCTGCAATTCAAGATACAAGACTTGCTCGAGCTGCTCGATCGACATCCGGGCCGCTTCATTCCGCTCGATGAGAATCGTTTCCTCGCGCTCACCGAAGAGTTCCGCCGGCGCTTGGATGAGATTCGTGTGTTTTCGATTCGTGACAAAAGCGGCGTGCGCTTTCATCAAACCGCGGGCTTGCTCTGGCAGCAATTGACGGAGGACATGGAAAATCTGAAGGCGGACGAGTATTGGCAGGAGCAAAAGCAGCGCATCGAGAAATCACTCAACCGCAAAACCGCGCTGCCTTCCACGTTCAAAGGCGAGCTGAGAGAGTATCAACTGGAAGGCTTTCAATGGCTCGCGCAATTGGCGAATTGGGGCGTGGGCGCTTGCCTTGCGGACGACATGGGCCTGGGCAAAACGATTCAAGCGTTGGTGCTCTTGCTCGCGCGCGCAAAGTCAGGTCCGGCGTTGGTGATCGCGCCGGCTTCGGTGATTTTGAATTGGCAAAACGAGGCCGTGCGTTTCGCGCCGACGTTGAACGCGCAAGTGCTCGGCGCCGGCGATCGCGCCGCGAGGGTGAAAGACCTCGGCCCGCGCGATCTTTTGATTTGCAGCTATGGTCTCTTGCATCAAGAAGCGGAGTTGCTGCAATCCGTCGCGTGGGAAACCATCGTGCTCGATGAAGCGCAGGCGATCAAGAACGCATTCACCAAGCGCTCGCAAGCCGCGATGAGGCTCAACGGCGCATTCAAATTCATCACCACCGGCACGCCCATTGAGAATCACCTCGGCGAGCTGTGGAATCTTTTTCATTTCCTCAACCCCGGCTTGCTGGGGTCGCTGCAGCAATTCAACGAGAACTACGCCGCGCCCATTGAAAAATACAAAGACCTCACGCGCAGAAAACAGTTGAAGCGTTTGCTGCAGCCGTTCATATTGCGCCGCACCAAAGCTGAGGTGCTCGAAGAGCTGCCGCCGAAAACCGAAATCACGCTCACGGTCGATCTTTCGGACGAAGAGAAGGCGCTTTACGAAGCGCTGCGCCTCCGCGCCCTCGACAACCTCGCACAGATGGACGCGAAGCCGGGCGAGAGATATTTGAAAATTCTCGCGGAGATCATGCGCTTGCGCCGCGCGTGTTGCCATCCCAAGCTCGTGATGGCGGAAAAGGAAATCGCCGGCTCGAAGCTGGCGTTGTTCAAAGAGGTTGTGGAAGAACTACGCGAGAACAATCACAAAGCACTAGTGTTCAGCCAATTCGTCGATCATCTCACGATCATCCGCGCCGCCGTCGAAGAGATGGGCATTGCTTATCAATACCTCGATGGCAGCACGCCCGTGCCGGAGCGGCAGCGCCGGGTCAATGCGTTTCAAGCCGGCGAGGGCGAGCTTTTTCTCATTAGCTTGCGCGCCGGCGGATTGGGGTTGAATCTCACCGCCGCGGATTACGTGATTCACATGGACCCGTGGTGGAACCCGGCGGTGGAGGATCAAGCCTCGGATCGCGCGCATCGCATTGGCCAGCAACATCCGGTTACGATCTATCGTTTGATTGCCAAAGGCACGATTGAAGAAAAGATTCTCGCGTTGCACAAAGAGAAACGCAACCTCGCCGACGGCCTGCTCGACGAAACGGGCGCGAGTGCGAAGCTGCCGGTGGAAGAGTTGATGAAGCTGATTTTGGAAACGTGAAACAGAAGCCGGACTCACTATGTCAAGTTAAGAAATCATTTTTTGAGGTTTTTTTGTTGCGCCATATCGCTGCGCGCGCGTTGGGCCAGGAAAAGATTTTCATC
>JABWAN010000534.1 GCA_013361015.1 Candidatus Zhuqueibacterota bacterium
CGCTCACTTTGCAGTGGCGTATCGTCATGTGATCGCCGCGCAGATAACCCGCGACGCGCGAGCAGAAAGAGATCGTGCAATGCTCCAGCGTCGTGCCGACCACTGCTTTGCCGTGCTTTGATTCATGAGACAAACCTTCCGGCTCCGTGCCTTCTATTTCGAGCGCGCGATAGGCATATTGCGTGAACGTGACGCCGCGAATCGTATAGCCTTTGCGATCCGAAGTTTTGCCGTGCGCTTCCTTCGTCGTTCTTAAAATGGCGACCTCGAACGCAGTGATCTCTACCAACTTGTTCGTCGGATCGAGTGCGAGATAAACCAATCCCGCTTCGTAGTCGATGAAAAAAGTATTCTCATCCACTTCACCTTCCCAACTTGCGGACTGCAGAAACCTACCGTTCACAAAGACCATGTCGTTGTTGAAACGATGCTGCGGTGTCTTCTTGCCTTCGCGATTTCGCCTCCACCAATCCGCGGGCTTGGAGGGAAACAAGCGCGACCATTTGATAACCCATAATCCGTTGTCTTGCTTCTTCCACTCGCTCGCCACGAGCGTTCCCTTTAATACGGGCTGTTCATCCGCATACGGCTGAATCGTGATGCCTTGATTCAAAATCAAGTTGCCAGTGCGGTAGGTGCCGCCGCGCATGATGATCGCGTCACCGGTGCACGCGCGCGTGATCGCAGCTTCGATGGTTGTCGGATTACTCAACGACTCGCCGGTTTGTGCGGCTTGGCCGTTGGGCGCGACGTAATAAATTTTTCCCGCACCGGTGGGCAACTTGTACGTTTGCCGAATCGGGCCATACGGGCCGCCGGAAGGCTGCGCCATGATTGTTGCGCACAGACAGAAAAGGAAACAGCCAGTGTAAGATCGCACGTGTCCTCGCTTTCAAGCAAAGTTCGATTTGCGTTCGATGGCTTTAATGGTTACTTAAAATCGTTTTGTCCAAATCGAGCTTCACTCATTCTAGTTCGAAACAAAAGTCGTGATGCTCGAGGCTTCCAGAGTCACCGTGAAGATCCTGTTCAATACTGCAACGTCACTCACTTGCATGCAATTCTTCGTTCTCGAAGTCACGTATTGAGTAAAGCTAACGGCATCTCCGCCTTTCAATTGAAACGCTTGCTCCCCGTCTTGCGCGCGCTGATTGATGACCACGATAACGGTTTTCGCGCCCTCGCGATAGGCCGTGATCGAGATCTGGCGTTGCGGGCTGGTTGCATACACTCTAAAGTATCCCGGTCGCACAAACCGAGCGAACTGCGACATGACGAAGCCGCGCTTGCTCACGTCGCCGTTTTCGAGAATTGGGCCGTAGAATCTCACGATGTACCACCAAATATAAGCGCTCATGCCCACCGTCATGCAATCATTGATCTCCTTGCCTGTCGCTAAAACCGCGGTCCAAGTGGTATCGAGCACCAAATGCTCCGTCATCCAGATTTCCTTGCCCATGTTCTCAGCGAGGGGATAGCTTCTCAGCCCTCCACCGTAAATGTGTCCGCCGACGAATGCCAAATGCGAAGCCGCGGTAGAATCATTCAGTATCTCATCGGAGCTGGTGTGATTGAAATTGAAAGATTCGGGCGCGAAAATATTTGTTCCGATGGCCGGCGCATTTTCTCTGACAAACTTGAACATCTCCGCCGGAGAATGGTAAATCCGATTTGGCCCGGGCCTGTGCCGAAAGCTTTGTCGATATCGTTCGCGGTCATATCAGGACGCCACTGCACGATGTTCGCTGCGCCGAAGCCGCGAATCACCTGCTGCGTGCTGTCCAAATATACCGTGGCGGCATTCAATGCGTTGACGGTGAAGTTCAGAGTCGGGTTGCGTTGCACGTCAACGTTTTCGATGCGCAGCGGCACAATTGCCGGAGACGTGTCATTGGTATTGTCAATGTGAACGGTAAATGTTCCAGCCAGAAGAGAAGCGCTGGCCTGATGCGCGAATTCTGCTGTCGGTGAAGAATTTGTCTTGGCAAATGCAGCCAAAAGGTTTCTCTCATCCGTAACCAAAATCATTTTCCTCACCCGAGATTGTCCCTGGGCTTGCACCCGGTAGAAGTAGATCCCATTTGCGACCAGTTCGCCGAGGTTGCTTGTGCCATCCCAAAATATCGCGTACGGTCCGGCTGGCTGCAAACCATGGGCAAACGTTTTCACTTCTCTTCCGAGCATGCTGTAAATTGTAATCTCCGCGACAGAGGGTTTGCTCAGCCTGTAAGTGATTACCGTTGAATTTGAAAATGGATTCGGATGGTTTTGCTCTAACTGAAAGTCGGCAGGCAAATCATCATTAGACTTCACCGAGGTCGCGATGCCGATCTCATAATGGCCGGAAGCGTCAGACCTGGCCGCAAATCGTTTGGTGGTGTTGCTGTTATCGACAAAGGTCACCGCAGCGTATTGCACCGGCGTTGATGAAGCGGTGATAACGCCTTTGACGACGAGCGTCTGGGCGTGTGCAGTCATCGCAACAGCCGCGAGAGCCAGAGCATTTTTTTTCACTGTATTTGTTTTGCGTCCCGTCGAGACCAAGTTCATGGCAAGTGTCCTTATTTCAGCAACAAAAATTTCCTTGTTTCCACAAAATCCTTTGCCCTCAGTTGGTAGAAATAAACGCCGCTCGCAAATCCGCTGGCGTCAAACGTCACCAAATACTCCCCCGGTTGGCGAACACCTTCAACCAGCGTCGCGACTTCCTGTCCAAAATGATTATACACTTTCACCGAGATGTAGATATTCTGCGGAACCGCGTAACTGATCTGCGTCGTTGGGTTAAATGGATTCGGGTAATTTTGGCCAAGTGTGAACCGCAAAGGAACGGCGCCGCTTGTTTGCTCGCGCACGCCAACGGTGCCGGGGTCCTTGCCGGTATTTAGCCACGCGAAGATTCTTGCATTCTCAGCCTCTTTTTGAGATTGCCATTGCGCGTATTTATCCGGAAACCAGCGGTACAAATCTCCCAATGGAAAGCCGCCCATGCCGGCGGTCACTAGAGTGGTGTTCGTGTACGCCAGGTTTTCTCTCAGCGGCCAGACGCGCTGCACAGACAACTCGGGATGGTATGCCCAAGCAAAGTCAGCGCTGCAGCACCATCTAAAATACAAAAATTGCTTGAGAGCAGCCGTGTCGCTGGGAGTAAGAACAAATCCCGGATTGGCTGAGTCATAGAGACTGGCTCTGTTCATCAACGGGAACACTTTCGTGCCGTTTTCAGTCACATCGAAAAATCTGAGCGTGCCCGGGCTCAACATGGGCTGCGGTTCGGGCACAAATTCGGGTTCTCCATGCATTCGCCGATAGACGCTCTCAGGATTGTCATGCATCCAATCACGCAGCCACTTCTCGATGAAATAACTGCTATTGGCGAACAGTATGCGGCGGTCTTGGTCAGAAAATGGAACCTCAAATCCGAAACTGGCAACGCTGTCAATGCGAATGGTGCCGCCAAACGGGTCGTTGCCGGCGTATGCCGGCATGTTCCCGTACATATGCGTATTCACAAATATTGAATTCGTAACCGACATCTTGTACCACCAGCCGGACTGCAACGTAAACATCACCACGTTGAGAAATGTGCAATGATTGAAGTGAATATTATCCCCGTATTCGCCGCCTTCCTGCATGTAAACGTATCCGAGGTTTGCGAACGTGCAATTCTCGAAAGCAAGGCTGTCGATATGCCAGCCGGTGGAGCCAAAAGGAAACGAAACAGCTCTGCCATAATATCGCCAGTGTGGATCGGTGCAATTTCTAAAATAGCAGTTTTTGAATGTTCCTTTGAAATGCTTTGCCGACACGCCGACCGCACCGCTGGCGTTGGGAGGAATACATGAGTAATCGAATATGACGCCGTCGAATTCTACAACCTCTCCCCTGCCACTCGCATTCGCAAGAGAATCATCCCGAATTTGTATGTTGGCGCCGATTTGCTGTCCCTCCGTGTTGGCGTAGAGCAACCAGACGTTCTTCATGGTAATGGCACCATAACACTCGAAATTGAAGCTGTACTTGAATAACTCGATATTGGATGACCAAACGATTTGAGGCGGAGCCGTTTCCTG
This sequence comes from Candidatus Zhuqueibacterota bacterium, assembly GCA_013361015.1. Classification (GTDB taxonomy): domain Bacteria; phylum Zhuqueibacterota; class Zhuqueibacteria; order Zhuqueibacterales; family Zhuqueibacteraceae; genus JABWAN01. Next base: position 4,074 of record JABWAN010000534.1, read on the forward strand.
TGTTCTCCCAGGCTCCGGCGCAATGATCGTCAAGTGCTCTCCCGCGGGAACGGTGATTGTACTCGTGAGAATGTAGTAACCATACGGTTCCAATTTGAATACAGTGTTGGACAGTGTTCCCGCGGTGATGGCCGCCTGCACGGCTTTGTTGAGATTGCCTTCACCGGGCGGAACATCGCTGGGAACGTTCAAGGTGTCTGGTTGGGTCCATGCCGGCATGGCAAAAAGCATTGACCAGACCCAAATAACAAACGAAACGGCGGCACATCGCAACGGGCCTGGTAAGCGCCCGTGGTTTTGATGATTGCCTTTCATTGCGACAACTCCGGCCACACAGCGTCGCCAGTTTTTCTCTCAAGTGATCGTAATCGACAAGCAACGTTGCGAGGTCATCTCATTACTTGTATTTGTATAGTTTCAACTTCTGGATGCTATATTCTCTTCCGGACAAATGCATCTGCCTGCCTTGGTGATTCTGATCGCCATTCATGCGGCGCCCCGGAAGCCACTTTCCATTGACGAATGCGCCTTCATCCATGCTGGCGATCCCTGCAATCGTGCCATCATCCGCAGCGGATTGAAAAGTGATGACGACGCCGCTTCCTGCGAGGTAGAATTCGTCCTCTGCAATCATGATGATCATGCCTCCGACTCTGGGGGGGTCACCTTCGCTGCGGGCGGCATACGGCCAGGTATATTCGTGCTTCACTGTAAAGACATATTCACTCAGCTTGATCTGTGCGGTTTGGCTGG
>JABWAN010000535.1 GCA_013361015.1 Candidatus Zhuqueibacterota bacterium
GACAAAAGTGCGCGCGTTCGAAATTGGCCATCGTCCCGAAGGCTGCGTCGCTGATGACGAGTTGGCCTTTTTCTATTTAGGCGTGGAAGAAAAGAGCATTCGCAAATATGGCGCGGAACCGAACGCCGGCGAGCAGTATGTCAGAATTGATAGCACGAAATCACATGGGCACGTGCGGCGGCAGGTGGAAGGCCTGGCGATTTATTATAGCCAGACGGGCACCGGCTATTTGATCGCTTCGAGCCAAGGCAACAACGCGTTCGTCATCTATCGCCGCGAAGGCAACAATGATTACGTCGCCACCTTCAACATCGTGGCCGGCAACGGCATCGATGAGGTCACGCATACCGATGGCATCGACGTAGCCAGCAATAATTTCGGCAAAGATTATCCGCTGGGATTTTTCGTGGCGCAAGACGACACCAACGACGCCGCCAATCAGAATTTCAAGATCGTGCCCTGGCACGTGATTCAAAGCGCCTTTCTCGCGCAGTTACATTCGCAAAGCGGACACGCACGCGTGGCGAATAACTAGGCAGGTTTGTCGCACGGCCGCGCTGTCACGATGAACTGCAAATAAAAACAAAACACGATTTGATGATTCTGGATCGGATCGTCACCATCAGGAGCAATGCCCGAACCGCCTCCAGAGGATATCGGGATAATTCTGGTTCTCTTTTTCTAAATGAAACACACACAAACAAAGAATCCGCACGCCCTCATTATCGGTCTCGATTGCATTACAGGCTTGCAAAGCGCACGTATTCTCGCACGGCACGGCGTGCCGGTGATCGCGCTCGCGAAGAACCCCGCGCATTATTGCTGCAAGACCAACACGGTCGAACGCATCATCCCTTCAAATATTGGCAGTGAAGATTTCATTCAAACGCTCGTCGCGTTGGGACCGACACTGCCACACAAAGCCGTGCTCTTTCCGTGCACGGACATGAGCGTGCTCCTGCTCTCGCGCCATCGCGCCCGGCTCACGAAGTGGTTTCATCTCGCCGTGCCCGCCGCGGAAACCGTTGAGATGCTCATGGACAAAACGAGTTTCTATACCTTTGCGATGGAAAAGAATTTGCCGATTCCGCGCACCTATTTTTTGAGGAACCTCACCGACGCGGCGACGGCTTCCGAGCGGTTGAGCTATCCGTGCATTCTCAAGCCACCCATGAAAACGCCCACATGGGAAAAGAACACCAAAGCGAAAGTCTTCAAACTGGCAAGCGCGCGCGAGCTTTTGGAAGTGTATCAACGCTGCTCCACGTGGGCGCATTTGTTGATGGTGCAAGAATGGATCGAGGGCACGGATGCGGAGCTCTATTCGTGCAATTGCTATTTCAACGCGCACTCCGAGCCGCTCGTCACATTCGTCGCTCGCAAACTGCGCCAGTGGCCGCCGCAAACCGGCACGAGCTGTTTGGGCGAAGAGGTGCGCAATGAAGAAGTGCTCGCGGCGACGCTGCAACTGTTTAAAACTGTCAAATTTCACGGGCTCGGTTACGTTGAAATGAAGCGCGACGCGCGCACGAACAGGCATTACATCATCGAGCCAAACATCGGCCGCCCCACCGGCCGCTCGGCGATTGCCGAAGCCGGCGGCGTGGAACTGTTGTATTCGAAATACTGTGACCTGCTTGGCAAGCCGCTGCCGGCGAATCGCGTACAGAGATATGAAGGCGTGAAGTGGATTTATCTCCGCCGCGACATGCAATCAGCGCTCTACTATTGGAAACGCGGCGAGTTGACTTTGGGAGATTGGTGGCGCACGTTTCGCGGACGCAAAGGCTACGCCGTCTGGTCGCGGCGCGACCAACGCCCGTTTTGGAGCGATCTCTGGCGGATCGCTTTTCCGAAGAAAGCGCAACCGCAAGCGGCGGCGAAGCCTGCTCCTCAAGCTGCCATTCTGCATGAACCTGCCCTCACGCTCGATTCAAACCTCGACACGAAGTTTGCGCCGGCGCTGGAGAAGATTCCTGCGGAATGACAATCAAGACAATAAAATATGTCCGACCTCAACGGTAAAATTTCTCCGCCCGACAATTGCATCGACTATGACGTTCATGGTCTCGTCGGCGTACGTTTGCTCGATGCTTCGCCCGGTGATGCCGCGGCCGTGGCCAAACAACTCGGCCCGTTGCAAAAGCGTTTGGAGCGGCCGCCGGATATTATCATTCGTTTTGTTGAGCATTTGCCCACGCCCGGTTTGCGCCTATTGGGATTGGAGCGTTGCGGTTTCACCGAAGATAGTTTTTTCGTTCTGCGCAGCAACAAGAAGAGCGCAAAAGTTAAAATCGCATTTGAACAAATCGGCAAGCAATGCCAGATCGTGTGCGAGAGCGGCTTGCGTTCCGTGCCGTTGTTGATGGCCATCGTCAACCTCACTGCGATGCAGAAGGACTGCGTGCCGTTGCACGCTTCCGCGTTTACCTTCAATGGCGCCGGCATTGTCGTCACCGGGTGGGCCAAGGGCGGCAAAACCGAAGCCCTGCTCACGTTCGCGAAACACGGCGCGCGCTACGTCGGCGACGAGTGGATTCTGCTCAGCGGCGACGGCCAGAAAATGTACGGCATTCCGGAAAATATTCGTTTGTGGGATTGGCATCTGAACAATCTTCCGCATTTGCGCCGGCAGCTCAAACGTGAAACGAAATTGTTGTTCAATAGCATTCATACTCTCGACAAGCTGCAAACCCGATTACCGCTGCAATACCTGCGCGAAGCCATGCCGGCGTTGAAACGCCAGCTCAATGTTGCCTTGAAACCGCAAGCGATATTCGGATTGAAATGCGGCCCGTTTGTGGCCAAGCCGGAGAAGATTTTTCTTTTGATGAGCCACGACGAGCCGGGCACGGTAGTCACGCCCACTGATCCGCTCGGCGTCGCGCGGCGGATGATTTCCTCCAATCGTTTCGAGTTGCTGCCGTTCATGGAGCACTACCTCGCTTTCACCTTTGCCTTTCCGGATTTGAAAAATGAATTCCTTGAAAACATTCACGAACGGCAGTTTGAAATTCTACGGCGAGCACTCGCCGGCAAACAGGCTTTTATCGTTCGCCATCCTTATCCGTTTTCATTTGACGAATTATTTGAGAAGATGCGCCCGCATTGTGAGGCGAGGGTCGCAACTATGGATGCGGCGCGCACAGGAGCAAATGGATGAATTTGAAATGTCTTGTCGCCATGATTTTGTTCGGCATTGCCTGCGGCTTATGCGCCGGCAATGTTTTCGCGCAGCCGCCGGATACTTTGATTGTGAATTACACGGCCAGCACCACCGCGGTCGGCGATGATGCCGATGATCCCGCCATTTGGATTCATCCCACCATGCCGGAATCGAGTTTGGTGATCGGCACGGACAAGGGCACGACGACCGACGGCGGACTTTATGTATGGAACATGGATGGCTCGTTGCGCCAATTTTTGGCGATCAAGCACCCGAACAACGTGGACGTGCGCTACGGTCTGCGCGTCGCGGGCAAGAATCTCGATATTGTGGCAGCCTCGATGCGCACGCAGTCGCGTATTCGCATTTTTAAAGTTGACTCATTAACGCGCAAGCTTTCCGAGATCACGGCCAATCAGCCCATTCTCGTGGCCAGCCTGCCCTACGGTCTTACGATGTACCGCCGGGCGCGCGACGGCGCGCTCTACGCTTTCGTGAGCAGCAAGCATCCCGATTATGCGAAGAAGATTCAGCAAGTGCGACTGTGGGGTGAAAATGACGGCAAGGTGCACGGCAAAATCGTGCGCGAGTTGGGCGAACACGAAGGCATTATCGAAGGCATGGTCGTTGATGACGAACTGGGATATCTATATGCCGCGGAAGGCAACATCGGCATTCACAAGTATTATGCGGATCCGGCGAAGCCGGTGACTCGCATCGCGCTCTTTGCCAATGAGGCGACGTTCAAAGGCGACCGTAAAGGTTTGGCGCTTTACACGTGCGCCGATAGCACCGGGTATCTTCTCGTCGCAAGTCCCGATGATCAGTCCGTCAAAGTTTATCCGCGCCAAGGTCCGCAGAACGCGCTGCACCGACACGCGTTATTAGCGGTCATTCGGAACGTCACCCAAAAGTACGGCGTGGGCTTGGAGGTCACGGCGCGCGCGACTTCGCGCAAGCTGCCGCGCGGCGTCATGATTTGGCACGACGAGAAAGACCGCAAGTTTCGTCTCTATCCTTGGGAAAAGGTCGCGCAGAACCTGCTCACCGTATGCGCAGAGGAATCGAGCTCGACTGCCGTCGCGAATGCTTTCAAGGATGCGTCGCCGGCGCAATTCGAGCTGGCACAGAACTATCCCAATCCCTTCGCGCGCGAACGCGAGCATCAAACCGAGATCCGTTTTCGACTCGGCCGTTCGGGTTGGGCAGAGTTGCGGGTTTACAATCTGCTCGGACAGCCCGTGCGCACTTTGGTGCAGCGCAACATGAGCGCGGGCGAACATCGTGCATATTGGGACGGCAGAGACGACAGCGGCAATGTTGTCGGCAACGGCCTCTATTTCTACCAACTCCGGCATGAGAACTTCTCGCGCATGCGCAAGATGACGCTGCTGCGCTAAGCGCTGTGTGCCCGCATTTTTCCGAAGGCTTGCCTCGCCTGTCATTTAGGATGAATCTTTTGAGCCACCCCCTTGCGCTGATACTGCAAAAGATTACACACGAATGACAACGCGGTTGAGGACAGCCTGAGGCTGTGATTTACCATGCATTCGAATCATTCTACTCCTTTGGATTCATGCAAATGCCTTTGCGAGTTTTATACATCACGTCCGAAATCCCGTTCCCACTGGCGAGCGGCTTCTTGCGGCATTATCAT
>JABWAN010000536.1 GCA_013361015.1 Candidatus Zhuqueibacterota bacterium
CACACTATTCAATGCGCTCACGGGTTTGCACCAAAAAGTCGGAAATTACCCCGGCGTCACCGTTGAGAAGAAGCTCGGCACGTTAGAAGACGCACACGGGCGCCGAGTTGAGCTGCATGACCTCCCTGGCGTTTACAGCCTCATACCCCAATCCTTAGATGAGCAAATCGCGGTAGATGAAATTCTAGGCCCGCGGCCTCCTTCGAGACAATTCCACTCCGCAGACCTGATCATCGTCGTAGCCGACGCCACCAATCTCGAGCGTCATCTCTATCTTGCTCTGCAAATTCTCGATCTCGGTGTTCCCGTAATTCTCGCGCTCAATATGATGGACGAAGCGGAGCGTTGCGCGATTCATGTTGATATTGCGGGCTTGTCCCGGCGTTTGGAGATTCCCGTCATCGCGGTTTCGGCCAAACGCGGTTCTGGCATTGCAGAGCTGCGTGCAGAAATTTTTTCTTCGCTCAAAAAGCCGTTCATTGCAACGCGCGGCTCGTACGAACTTCCTGCAGAGGTGCAGAGTTTCTTCGCTCCCGTGGCTGCGTGGTTGTTGGAGCACGGACTTGCGCCGGAGCGCATGGTGCAGGCCGAAGCTTTGCATGTGGTTTCCGACGACTCGGCTCTCACCAAATGGGTGGCGCATCCGCAGTATCAAGAATTATTCGCGCGCGTGCAACATGCACGCATGCAACTGACGCAGCGGAAGTGGGGATGGCGGCAAGCGGAAACGAGAATTCGTTATGCTCACCTTGATCGCCTGCTCGCCGATTTTGTGCAACATGGCAGCACGCACAATCTCTCGCGCAGCGAGAAGATTGATCGTGTGCTCACGCATCGCATCTTTGGCCCGATCATTCTCCTAATCGTGCTGGCATTCATCTTTCAAACGATCTTTGCGTGGGCGGAAGCGCCAATGAACGCCATTGAAAATCTCTTTGTCTGGTTGGGTGCTCAGATTACCGCAATACTTCCGGAGGGCGTGTTCGCGGACTTAATTGTGAATGGGGCATTGTCCGGCGTCGGCGCAGTCGTCGTCTTCCTGCCGCAAATCCTCGCGCTTTTCTTCTTTCTCACCCTCTTCGAAGATACAGGCTATCTCGCGCGTGCCGCGTTCATGTTGGATCGTTTTATGGTCAAGCTCGGATTGCGCGGCTATTCCGTCATCCCGTTGCTCAGCTCGTTTGCCTGCGCGATTCCCGGCATCATGGCCACGCGCACCATCAAAAATCCCAAGGATCGTTTGATCACGATAATGGTTGCGCCGTTGTTGAGTTGTAGCGCGCGTCTGCCGGTTTATGCTTTGATGATCAGCGCCTTCATTCCAGATCTGCCCGTGCTCGGCATTTTCTCATCGCAGGGACTCACTTTGCTCGGCCTTTACCTGCTCGGCATTATGATGGCGCTTGTTTCCGCATATGTGCTGAAACGCTTCGTGATCAAAGGCACCTCGCAAACATTCATCATGGAATTGCCTGCTTATCGTTTGCCTTCGTGGCGAACGATCCTTTGGCAAATGTACGAACGCGCCAAGCTCTTTGTGCTGAACGCCGGCAAAGTCATTCTCGCGATTTCTATCGTACTCTGGTTCCTCGCCAGTTACCCTAAAACTGAAAGCGTAGGTACGAACGGTTCTTCCGCGGGAATTACGCAAACTTCGCCGCCGATTCTGCAAAGCTATGCCGGCCGCTTGGGCAAAATGATCGAGCCTGCCATTGCGCCGTTGGGTTTCGATTGGAAAATTGGAATCGGTTTGATTACCGCCTTTGCTGCACGTGAAGTCATGGTTGGCACGCTGGCTACGATCTACAATGTCGCAAACGCGGACGAGAGCTCCGTGGATCTGCAGCAGGCGTTGCGCGAAGATCGTGATCCCACAACCGGCGAGCCGGTCTACACCCCTCTCGTTGCGCTCTCGTTGTTGGTGTTTTTCGTGCTCGCTTGCCAGTGCATGTCAACCGTTGCCGTCGTGCGCCGCGAAACCAATTCTTGGCGGTGGCCGATAATCATGATCGTTTATATGAATGTGCTGGCGTATCTTGGGGCTCTGGTAGTCTATCAGGGCGGAAAATTTTTAGGGTGGGGATAAAGAACATTTTTAGAAACGCTACACTTTACACCTTACACGGCTTAATCCATGAACTGGCAAGAACCTTCCGTCTTCATCATTGTCATCGCTGCGGCTGCGTATATTGGCCGTGCTTTCATACAACAATTCGGCAACGGCCAAGCAACGCAACAATCTGCATGCGCGAAATGCCCGGGCTGCGCCCTAGCGCCGAAAGCACCGCCACAGACGTTTCTGCAAATCTCACGGAGAAAGAATGACTGAAATCGACCGCATCGTTCAACAGATGAAACTGGCGTTCAACGGCAAAGCGTGGCACGGCCCGGCGTTGCAAGAAGTCTTGGCAAATGTCAATGCTGCGCAGGCTGCAGCCCATCCGCTTGCGAACGCGCACAGTGTTTGGGAACTTGTGCTGCACATCACGGCATGGCACAAGTTCGTGATACAAAGATTGGCAGGGAGGGAGGTTTTCGAAGTAAACGAGAAAGAAGACTGGCCGCCGGTGCAAGATACTTCTGCGTCCGCGTGGAAAGGCGCTTTGCAGGAGCTTGAGCAACGGCACAAAAACTTATGCGCGGCCGTAGCACGTTTGCAGGATGCCGATTTGAGCGGAAAGATTCGCAGTGTCGAAGGCGATCACTCCATCTATGTGATGCTGCACGGCGTCGTGCAACACGATCTCTATCACGCCGGGCAGATTATGCTGCTCCGCAAAGCATTGTGAGCCTTGAATAGTCTTGCCATTATAAAACTGCCAATTGGTACGATTTATATAGAGAAGGGATATGAATGAAGATACCTGTGTTTGTCTCTTGTCCATCAACTCTTAATGATCGGCAGGAAAATTCACGTAGGATTATTTTGGAAGAAATTGACAGGCTCGGATTGGAAGAAAGAAGACTTGGAGCTTCAGATTATCCGACTGAGTTGCCACTTCGTGAAGTATTGGTAGTAGCCAAGCGGTGTTCAGGTGGCATCATACTTGGATTTGAACAGTTCTTTTTCGAAACTGGTATTCTGAAGCGTGGGACAACTAAAGAATCAAAAGTATCCACACCTTTCATTCTTCCAACCTCTTGGAACCACCTAGAAGCAGGAATTATTTTTGGGCTTCAATTACCACTTCTCGTTTTCAGGGAAGATGGAATCGATGGAGGAATTTTTGATCCCGGGGTAACAGACGCATTCATTCATAAGATGCCCTCTCCCAGTATGGCAGATTCAGAAAAACGAGGTCTTACGGCGGTGTTTTTGAAATGGCAATCTAAAGTTCGGGAGCATTATTATCGATAATGGCAGGCGGTCTATAATAAAGCGAGCTCAACTTGATGGTCGTTCAATGGTGATATTAGAATCTTACCCCATTCGATAAATCTCAAAACCGGCGCGCGCCAAGATTGCGGGCAGTCTTCTCACAAAATGGCGATCCAACTCGCGAATCTCTTCCGGCAATTGCTCCCACGTGACCAAGTAGGGCGTAGTTTTCTTCTCAAGATTTTTCCGGCGCAGCGCCAAAGTCCAGCCTTCACGCTGGCGTTCGGCACACCAGCGCTCGTGCTCCATCCTAGCCAGCTTCTCGCTTTCCTCCAGCGTAAACTCAAAGACCGGCAATTCCCAATCGCGCGCCGGGGTCATACCGCATTGAATTGCGCGTAATTTCACGCCGATGTGCGCAGCTTGGCTGCGATTCGATTCCTTCAAATATTCCGGCAGTTGCTCCCATGGCCGGAGGGACGGATTGTTCTGCGGGGTAAGTTGTCCTTCGCGTTGTTGCCGCAAATAGTCTTCATGAATGGCGCGCGCCAAAACTTCGCGCGTGCCGGTCAACAACAGTTCCGGCGTGCACGTTTGCGTGAGCATGCCGAACGCGAAAAGATTTTCAAAACTGCCGGGCGTATCGTCTTCTTCCAACAAAGTGGCCAAACCCGTGTTTTGCACCATGCGCAGAACGATGGGCACTTTCTGCGCGCGCACGAGCGGCAGTAGAGTCAACGCAACGGAAAGCCCGCGCGCGTCATCATCCAAACATACGTACAACGCCGTGAGCGCGGGCATGCCCTCCCGCAAAAAGTCACCGCGCTCGAACTCCGGCGTATTGAAATCAATATGCACCGGCACGACTTCGCAACGCGTTTGCAGTTTCGGATAACGCACGCTTAGCGAGGCAACCTTGCGTTCCGCTTCTCGATCCAGCACCGTAATGCGCAATCGCGCTGCGGCGGGCGCGTTATCATACCAAGCCTGCGCCGCGCGCAAAACAAGATTCTCGCCCAAACGGCCCATGCCCAACACGGCGAGGTGCGGCACGCCGGGTTGCGCGAGCGTGAAAGGATGGCGCGCCAACATCGCACGCGCGCCACGTTCATACACATTGAAAAATTCCAAACGAAAAGCTTCGTCCGGCCGCAATGAGAGCTCGTGCTCGCGCAGCAATTTGCAAAGTTGCACATCCACAATGTGCGCCCAACACGTGAGCACGCTGCCGTGCTGCGCATGAAACAACGCGCGCGCATTCACGGCCACTTCCGCATTCACGCCGTCTTCTTTGCACACGGAAATCAGATAGCGCGCGTGCGCAACGTTTACCTCGCGCAGGGTTTCGCGGTCCGCAGCATTGCCAATATAGACGATCGCACCGCGCTCGCGGCAACGTTGCAGCAAAACGTTCTTCGCTTCGTTGTCGATCACCACCACTTTATAGCCGCTTTGATGAAATGTGCTCGCGAGTGACAAGCCCTTTCTGCCCAAGCCGCAAAT
>JABWAN010000537.1 GCA_013361015.1 Candidatus Zhuqueibacterota bacterium
AAAGCAAAACTAAAGTTGGGCATAATGGTTTCAAGCCCACCGACCCCCAGGCTAAATCCTACTAAACGAATTTGCCCTATTGCTTGTAAAATCGCCAGTGGCAATGTCAGGTAATAAGTGAGGCGATTTTTTCTATTGCGCCCACTCTCTCCTTCAGAATCCATCTCTTGCAACTGTGGGATAATAGGAGTAAGTAATTGGATGATGATCGAGGCAGTAATATAAGGATATACACCCATCGCCATCACAGAAAAGTTTCGTACAGCACCGCCAGACAATAAATCCAGAAAATTGATGACCTGGTTATCACTCTGTTGGGTAGTAAATTGTAACCAAGCCTGCAAATTAACACCTGGAACAGGGATATTTGCCACCAATCGGTACACTATCAACATCAAAACTGTGAAGAGTATACGCCGACGTAAATCAGGTAAAGCAAAAGCAGCACGAACAGATTCTATCATTACAGTCCTCCTATAGGGGAAGCACTTCTATTGTGCCACCAGCTGCCTCAATTTTAGTCTTGGCCGACTCTGAGAAACGATGAGCTTTAACATTTAATGCTACATCAATATCCCCTTCTCCTAATACAACAATAGGATCTGTGGGTTTCTTAACTAAGCCAATCAATGCTAAAATCTCAGGGGTTACATCCTCCCCCTCAAAATCAAACTCCATCAAGTCTTTGAGGTTGACAGGTTTATAATAAACCTTTCTGGTATTTGTAAACCCTCGTTTATAGGGCAAGCGGCGGGCTAATGGTAATTGCCCACCTTCAAAATATGCCCCTTTGGGTTTACCACTTCGAGCATTTTGTCCTTTGGTACCACGGCCTGCGGTTTTACCCTGTCCGGCGGCAATACCACGACCTACTCGCTTGCGCTTCTTTTTAGAGCCATCATTTGGGCGCAGATCGTGTAATTTCATAATTATTTTACCTCTTCAACTGTTATAAGATGGCTGACTTTATTGATCATCCCACGAATCTGCGGCGTATCATTGTGCACGACGGTGTGTCGAATGCGATGCAATCCCAGCGCCTTTACGGTCAGCTTCATATCCCATTTCTGGCCGATGATGCTTTTCGTCTGGGTTACTTTGAGTTTCTTAGCCATGTTCTTCATCCTTATGCTTGTCTGCAAGCAAACCCGGACAAGCCTCTCTACTTCACTTCGGTTTCAGTCATGCTGCGCGAAAAAACATCACGCGGGGAAATGCCGCGTCTTTGTGCGAGAGAGGCAGCGTCCATCAAAGCGAACAACGCTTGCATCGTCGCTTTCACGACATTATGCGGATTGGCCGAGCCGAGCGACTTGGACAAAACATTTTGTACACCCGCAGCTTCCATAATGGCGCGCACCGCACCGCCGGCGATCACCCCGGTGCCGGGGGAAGCGGGCTTTAAATAGACTTTGCCGGCGCCATATTTACCTTTTACCTCGTGCGGCAAGGTGCCGTTTTGCACGGGCACGCGCACCAATGCCTTCTTGGCATTTTCCGCGCCCTTGGAAATCGCATCGGTCACTTCCTTGGCCTTGCCCAAACCACAGCCAACATGGCCCTTGCCGTCACCGACCACGACGATCGCGTTAAAGCCGAAGCGCCGACCGCCCTTTACAACCTTCGCAGTGCGATTCACCGCAACAACGCGCTCCTTTAATTCCAGTTCACCAGGACTGATTCGTTCTTTACGCACGAGTGTTCTCCATTAGAACTCAAGCCCAGCCTGTCGCGCACCATCGGCAAGCGCTTTCACGCGACCGTGATACAAATAGCCGCTGCGATCAAACACGATGCGCTTAATATTCAGCGCTTGCGCCTTTTCTGCCAGCGCCTTGCCCACGATCTGCGCGGCTTGGGTCTTGTTTTCTGCTTTTTTGATTTCTTCCTTCAGTTCTTTGCTGACTGTCGAAACCGTGGTAAGCGTCTTTTTGACGGAGTCATCCACTAGTTGCGCATAGATGTTCTTCAGACTGCGGAACACCACCAAGCGCGGACGCACCGCAGTTCCGATGATTTTTCTTTTAATCGCGCGTTTTTTCCGAACGCGGCGAATTCGTGGATCAATTCTTTTGAATCCCATAACCTCTTCTTCCCGAAAGTTTAGCAGCGTCAGTTAGCACAATTTCCGTTCGTGATGCCACTCGCTAGTTCAGCATCCAACCTTAACTGGCACTGTCCAAAGCCATTTATACCCCATGTACTCTTAACCCATCCTAGGCCGCGGTCTTGCCAGCCTTCCGGCGGACGACTTCATCTATGTACTTCACGCCCTTGCCTTTGTACGGTTCGGGTGGTTTAAACATTCTTATCTTGGCTGCGACCTGCCCCACCAACTCCTTGTCGATGCCGCTGATTTTGATACTCGTCGGCGACTCGCACGCGATCGTAATCATGTCGGGTGGCACGAAGACAATCGGATGGCCGTGACCGAGTTGAAGCACGAGACGCTTGCTCTTCATTTCGGCCTTGAAACCGACACCGACGATTTCCAGTTTTTTCTCGTAGCCCTTCGTCACCCCGATGACCATATTGTTGATCAAACTGCGATACAAGCCGTGCATGGCTTTATAGTATTTCGTTTCTTCCGGACGAGCGACATTGACATGGCCGTCTTCGACCTTCACCTTCATCGCCGGATTGAACTGGCGCACCAATTCGCCCTTCGGCCCTTTGACGGTGATGGCGGCATCTTTCACCGCAACTTGAACGCCGCTTGGAATGGCGACTGGTTTTCTACCGATTCGAGACACAGAGCGTTCCTTCGTGAAAAAAATTCTGAATTGAAAATGGGCAATTTGAAATTTTCAATTCTCTGCTTACAGCTTACCAAACGTAAAACAGCACCTCGCCACCCGTATGCTGCTTGCGGGCATCGCGATCAGTAACGATGCCGCGCGGCGTGGAGAGCACCGCCATGCCGTAATTATTGAACACGCGCGGCAGATTCTTGACGCCGACGTATTGGCGCAGGCCGGGCATGCTAATGCGGCGCAAACCGCGAATCACGTGATTATCGGAAGCATCGTACTTCAAATAAATACGAATGAGATTTTGCTTGTTATCCTCAATGATGAGATAATCGCGAATGTAGCCGTAGTGGTGCAGAATCTTGGTGATTTCCACTTTCAGGCGCGAGGCCGGAATATCGACCTTGGGGTGCCGCGCGGTGCCCGCATTGCGAAGGCGAGATAAATAATCTGAAATCGGATCGGTTTGCATTGTGATTTCCTAGAAATTTTCTTTCTACCAGCTCGCTTTCGTGACGCCGGGAATTTTGCCGTCCAGCGCCAAATTGCGGAAGCAAATTCGGCACAAGCCGAAACGGCGATAATAAGCGCGCGGCCGGCCGCATTGCATACAACGATTGTAACGCCGCGTGGAGAACTTGGGCGTCTTCTGCTGCTTTTCTCGCATTGCTTTTCTTGCCACAGTCTATCCCTATCGTTTGCGAAACGGCATGCCGAAAGAAGCCAACAACTCGTAGGCCTCTTCATCGCTCTTCGCAGTGGTCACAAAAGTGATGTTCATTCCGCGAATCTTGAGAATCTTATCGTAGTTGATTTCCGGAAAAATGATCTGCTCGCGCACGCTGATCGAGTAATTGCCGCGCCCGTCGAACGATTTATCCGAAAGCCCGCGAAAATCGCGAATACGCGGCACCGCGATGCTGATGAAGCGATCGAGGAACTCGTACATGCGAAAACCGCGCAAGGTTACCATGCAGCCAATGGGCATTTTTTCGCGCAGCTTGAAATTCGAGATGGACTTTTTCGCGCGCGTAATCATCGGCTTCTGGCCGGTGATGGTCTGCATGTCGGCCGCCGCGGCGTCGAGATATTTCTGATCCTCCACGGCATCGCCGATGCCCATATTCAATACGATCTTCACCAGCTTAGGCGCTTGCATTCTGTTTTGATATGCAAAGCGCTTCATCAAAGCCGGCAGGCCTTCTTCGCGATAAATCTTTAGCGGGCGAGGAATGTAATCCTTCGGCAACGCTTCGGCCGCAGCCTTGCCTTTTGAGTCTGCCGCTTTAGCAACACCCTTTTCGCCCTTTGGCGCCTTCGCACCGGCGGCGCCTTTTTCCTTGGCCTTGTCTTTCTTTTCCGGCGCTTTGGTTTTCTCAGCCATTATCTAGCCTTTGCATCCACTATGATTTCGCCGCTCTTCTTTGCTACACGCACGCGATTGCGAGAGCGTTTATCCGAACTCGTCAACATTTTCGAACCCACGCGCGTGGGCACGCCCAGTTTGGGATCCAACAACATTACATTCGAAACATGAACGGGAGCTTCCTTTTCGATAATGCCCCCTTGTTGGTTGCGTTGCGAAGGTCGGGTATGACGCTTGATGAGGTTTACACCTTCCACAATGACGCGTTGCTTTTCCGGATAAACCTTCAAAACCCGGCCTTTTTTGCCGCGGTGGTTTCCGGAAATCACAATGACTTGATCGTTTTTACGAATTTTCATCTGGCAATCCTGCTCCGGCCTTATAGCACTTCGGGGGCCAAGGAGATGATCTTCATATATTGGCGGTCACGCAATTCGCGTGCAACCGGGCCAAAGATGCGCGTGCCTTTGGGCTCCTTGGCCTCATTGATTAATACTGCCGCGTTTTCGTCAAAACGGATGTAGGAGCCGTCTTTGCGGCGAACTTCGCGTTTCGTGCGCACGATCACGGCGTGACTAATATCGCCCTTCTTAATCGTTCCACCCGGAATCGCGGACTTGACCGCAACGACAATGACGTCACCAACTGATCCATAACGGCGACGGCTGCCGCCCATCACGCGGATGCACATGAC
>JABWAN010000538.1 GCA_013361015.1 Candidatus Zhuqueibacterota bacterium
CAATTCAGTGCGCAAAAAAGCGGCGATTTTGGCCACAGAATTACACGGAAACACGCGGCAAGAAACTCATTTTTGTCACCGAATAAGTTCTGTGCACTTCCGTGTGATTCCGTGGCCTGATCTTTTTGGTTCCGGCTTGTCCGGCTCATGTCACCTCGGTGAACTAGCCCCCTCGGTAAACAAGCGGAGACGACTCTCAAGAACGAGCAGCGACAAACTCAAAAAAAAACGGCGGTGTTGTACTGGCTCACAAGACGGGAGGCTACCACGCGCAACGGAGGCATAACGCCTGTCGCAACATTTGGTTTGTTTTCATGTAAAACCGGATGTATTTTCTCGTCGCTGTTTTTTTTCAAGTGCTATATAGCCGGACGAACGGAGAACGCATGAACCCAAAGGCCCTTTCGCGCAATGCCTTACTGATTTTCGTTGCCCTCTTCAGCCTTGTCATTGCAATCTATTTGATGCCTCGCCTGAATCCTTTCTTTGCCAGCAGTCCCCATCTCACCCGCGCACAAGCGCGTGCGGTCGTAGAGGAATGTCTGCAACGACAGAAATGGAATGTAGAGGGCTTCTTTTGCGACGCACTGTATCTCTATGACGGCTCGGGGCTAGATTATTTGATGGGCACATTTGGCGCTATCCCAATCATCAATCTCGGGCGTGAAGACAGGCTGCCGCTCTCCTACTGGCATTTCGAGTTCTATCGCAATGATCCCAGAGACCAACAACGCGAGACCTTTTCTTTCAACGTTTCTCCGACGGGCAAGCTGCTGGGTTTCGGACACAACCTGCCGGATTCCGTCGCTCGCGATTCTCTCAGCAGCGTCGCGGCGCAGCAACTGGCGGTGCAAACGCTGCAATCCTGGCTGGACACACCCGCGAGCGCGTTTAAGTTGGAACAATCCTCAAGCATCAAAAAGCCCAAACGCACGGATCACAGATTCGACTTTGTGCGCACGGCTCCCGAACTCGGCGAGGGCGCAGAGGTCGTGGAAATAAAAATCGCCGGCAATGAATTGACTTCCGGTTGGCACTACTTCCGCGAGCCGCAAAATTTTACCGCGGTGTCCGGCGTCGTCGGCTCCGCGAATATTCTTATCAACGTCATCTCTGTTGCGGTTTACCTCGTGTTGCTTTTCACGGTGCTCGTGGCCTTCTTGCGCAAATATCATGAAGGCGAAATCGGCGTGCGCACCGGCATTTGGCTGGGCGGCATCGTTTTCTTCACGCTCGTGTTTTCCGCGGTCAATTCGTGGGAGCATCTCGGATTCGGCGTGGGCATGGGCGCGATCAGCCAATTTTACACGAAGCTGATTCAATTCGGATTGCAGACCGTTTTTGGCTACAACTTCATCGCCTTGATGGTGATGAGCAGTTGGACCGTGGGCGAGCAAGCATTGCGCATCGACAAACCCAGCTTGCTCTCCGGCGTGGATAGTCTCTTCAATTTTAAATGGCTGAGCAAAAACCTCGGACGCGAGCTGCCGCTCGGTTTCGCCTTTGGCGCGATCGCCGTGGGCGTCACACATTTGTTGGGTTATGTTCTCATTCACACGTTCGGCGCGATCCCGCGTATCGGCAGCGGTAGCGGCGGAGCGTTTGGCCAGTATCTTCCGTTTTATGGCATGCTCGTAACCATCATCATGGGCGCGTTGTTTGACGAGTTGGTCTTTCGGCTGTTCTTGATCACGTATCTGCGGCGCTGGCTGAAATCTTCCGCCGCGGCGATTTTGTTGAGCGCACTACTCTATGCCGTGTTCTTCATTTTTTTCAACGATACTTATGGTTTTCGCGCCTCATATCAAATCATGCTTCCAATTTTCGCGCTGGGATTGATCCAAGGCTACGTCTTTTGGCGCTATGGTCTCCTCGCCGCGATGGCTTCGATTGTGTTCTTCTCCGTGGCAAATCAAATCGGCGTGCTGTTGAGCAGTCCCGCACCGTTCTTCATCGGCAATGCGTTTGCCGCAATCTTGTTGCTCGCCGGCATGCTGGTCGTCGGATTGATTGCTCTCAAACGCGGTGAAACTTTTGAATATACCCCGGAGGATGAACCGGCGCATATTCGCAGAATCAAAGAACGCGTACGTTTGCAAAAAGAATTGGAGATTGCGCATCGCGTGCAGCTCGGGCTGTTGCCGAAAACGAATCCGACGGTGTCCGGCTTCGACATTGCGGGCATCTGCATTCCGGCGCTCGAAGTGGGCGGCGATTATTTCGACTTTGTGGATTTGCATGAAGGCAATCTCGGCATTGCCGTGGGCGACGTTTCGGGCAAAGGCATCCCCGCGGCGATTTACATGACACTCACCAAAGGCATTCTGCAATCGCACGCGGGTGAAGACCCCTCGCCCAAACACGTTTTGAGCAAAGTCAACAGCCTCATGTATCGCACCATCGAGCGCAATTGGTATGTGAGCATGTTTTATGCGGTGCTCGACAGCCGCCGCCGTTTGTTGCGCTTTGCGCGCGCCGGGCACAACCCCGGGATCATCTTCCGCACGGGCGAAAGCCAGGCGCGGCTTCTGCAAACTGCGGGCATCGGCCTTGGCCTCGATCCCGGCGAGAAATTCAATCGCACGTTGGTCGAAGGCGAGCTGCAGATCTCGCCCGGCGATACGCTGGTGCTCTATACCGACGGCTTCACCGAAGCGATGAACAGCGACACGGAAGAATTTGGGGAAGAGCGATTTCTCGACATACTGCAGCGCTACAAGAACAGCTCCGCGTCCGAATTGGTGCAATACATCATCGAAGCCGTGCGCGAGTTTGCGGGCGAACAACCGCAACACGATGACATGACGCTGGTGGTTTTAAAGGCATTGCATTGAGCAATGAGGTTGGCACAACGCCTAAAGCTCTTTGCGGATTGCACCGCCTTTCGGATTTCGCATTACGAGCACGATCCGCATTTGACCGTTGACTATTATAGCGGCTACCTGCTCTGCACGCACTATCACGGCTGTGCGCGCAAGCACGTGCCACAGATTGCGGAGCAGTTGGCGAACACTCTGCGTGCATCCGGCCTGCCCATTTATGGCGCCGTCCAAAAATTTCGCCCGGAGAATTTGGCGCACGTTCCCACCCAAAACCACGAAGAGCAGATACAGCCGCGCTTGCTCTTCGGCGCTATGCCGCCAGACAAGTTTGTTGTGCAGGAATATGACCTCAAGTTTCTCGTTTCCTTTCACGCCGGCTTCGCTTCGGGATTATTTTTGGACATCAAACACGCGCGCCAGCGCGTGCGACAGCTCGCCAAACTCGGCGACAATGTGCTCAATCTTTTTTCATATACCGGCGGTTTTTCACTCGCTGCAGCCAAAGCGGGCGCTGCGCGCGTGATCGAAGTGGATAGCAGCGCGCATTGGCTGCGCTGGAGCCGGGAGAATCAAGCGTTGAACGAAGTGACGACGATTCGCCAGCGCAAAGAAGACGCGGTCAAATTTCTTCACAAACAAAAAGACGCGAGCTTCGATCTTATCATTTGCGACCCTCCGACTTACTCCTCACAAAAAAGCGGCGCGCGCTTTACCGTGGCCAAAGGCTTTGCCGACATGCTGCCCGACTTGCATCGCGTCCTCCGACCGAACGGATTGTTGCTCGCGGCCACGAATTATCGCGAGCTGCCGCGCAAGAAGTTTCTCAAAATCTTCTCACAGCGATTCGTTGTGCAGGAAGAAATCCCAATCAGCGCAGATTTCAATGGGGATGATTATCTCAAGGTAGGATTGTTTCAGAAAGCCGTGTGAGAAAAGCCGCCGCGCGGTATACAGGGCGAGTGTGTTTGAGTATGGGCAGAAGCGGCTTGGGTGAAAAAGATAACGGTCGAATGCCGGCGTTATTGGTTTATGAAGTGGAGGAAGTCATTTGGCGTTAGAAGAAGAACGCGAAAAGAATGAGCGTAATGATAAAACTCACGAGAGCGCCGAAGATCAAAAAGATCGCCATGATCGCATAACCGAGGCGTGCCCACTGATCGGGAATGCTGCGCGCAATGTAAACAAAAACGAGCCCGGCAGTGAACAAGACCAAAGGCGCGAGATAACGCAGCCAGAGATTGTCAGCGTGATGGCGCCCGATAAAATAAACCGAAAGAAAAGTAAGCGCCGCAGCGATCAAACCAACGACGGTAAAAAGCCCGACGATATTGACGTCCGACTTTCTCGCGTAATCATGCAACGCTTGGCGGAAGACATTCATGAATCACCTCGTGAGGTTAATAAACAAAAGTCAGCAAAAGTAATGTCACCACAAAACTGAGCACTGCTGCAAAGAATCCGAAGATAGCAAGCACGACAAAGATCAATCCTTCCCAACCCCGCTTGGAGCGGAGTCCCGCAATCAAAAAGCCGGCGGCGATGACGAGCAACAACAAGGGCACGAGATAGCTGAGTAGAAAACTGTCTTGCTGATGGCGTGCAATAAAGTAAACATACAAGTACGACACGAGCGCGTCGAGGCCGCCGAGTATCGCGAAAGTGGCGAAGAGCCGGGTATTCGAGCCTTGCGAATACTGCTGCAGAGCTTGGTGAAAAATATTCATCAGTTGCCCTCGGATTTGTTTTTCGCCCGGTTCTTTTCCAGCTCGCGCACATGCTCTTGCAAGACTTTTTGCAACTGCTGCACTTGCCGGGTTTGTTCATCCAAAGACCGTTTTTGATTTTGCAGATTCTTTTCCAGCTCGGCCAGTTCCTGCTTGCGCTTCTCATATTCCTTTTCGAATTCGGTTTGGCTGAAAAAGCCGCGGCGCTCGAAATAGCCTTTGAAGAACCAATTGTGTTTAAGCGCCTCCATGTTTTCG
>JABWAN010000539.1 GCA_013361015.1 Candidatus Zhuqueibacterota bacterium
ATCTCGAGGGCCATCTCTTTTCCAACAACATTTCGCCGGAAGGCCCGCAGCCGCCGTTTCTCTCATTGATTGTTTCCGGCGGCCACAGTATGCTTGCCTATGTGGAAGATTGGTATCGCTATCGCATTCTCGGCGAAACACAGGACGATGCCGCGGGCGAGGCGTTTGATAAAGTTGCGCGCATTTTGGGATTGCCGTACCCCGGCGGCCCGCAAATCGAAAAACTCGCGGCGACCGGCAATGCGCATGCGATTGCGTTTCCGGTGGCGCGCTTGAAAGACGCGCCGTTTGATTTTAGTTTCAGCGGATTGAAAACTGCAGTGCTCTATCATGTGCGCAAATCTTTGGGCAATGAGGCTGCAACTCTCGGCGAATCGCAGAGTCTTACCTCAGTGAAAGCCGATCTCGCCGCTTCGTTTCAGCATGCTTTGATTACGGCCATTCTTGAAACCACGGCGCGCGCGCATGAAAGGTTTCCGGTCGCCTCGGTCGCACTGGCCGGCGGAGTAGCGTGCAACAAGGCTCTGCGACAGGCGTTGATGAAACTCGGCGAAGCGCGCGGCTTTCAAGTTTTTTATCCGCCGCCGATTTATTGCACCGACAACGCCGCGATGATCGCCCGTGCTGCGACGATACGACTCGCAAATGGGCATGCCACAAACGGCTCGGCGTATCAACTCGCGCCGGAACCGGGGTTGAAGCTGGGGTCTTCAGGGTGACACCTAGTCAATTTTGTCATTTTGAAAGAATCTCCCCTCGTGTTCGACACACAGACTATTTTGAAAGCCGTGCCCAGTGTGGGGGAAGGTCCTTACAGCATGGCAGAGATGAAAAAGGTGCGCGCTGCAAATGTATTTCTTTTGATCGTTTGACCAATAAATCACTTTGCCTTTCTCTTTTGGTTTCGCTTTGCACGTTGAGAATCTTGCATGAATTTTGATCTCAAATTTTCCGCTCTCGCAATTTACCCACTCCTTTTGCTCGCACTGGCTGTTTTGTTTACGCTTTTCATCTATCGGCGCACCACGCCGCCGGTGGCGAATTGGCTGCGTCGCGGCTTGGCGGGTTTGCGCAGTTTTGCACTGGCTGCGGCGCTATTGCTTTTGTTCGAACCGATTTTGAGCCTCGCGTGGCAGCATTCGCAAAAGCCGGTGGTGGCGGTTTTGATTGATCGTTCCGCGAGCATGACCTTGGCGGATTCACTCGGGCCGCGCGGAGACACGGTGCAAAAAACTCTGGCGCTGCCGTGGGTGAATCATCTGCGCGAGCGCGCGGACGTGGCGTTCTTCTCTTTCAGTGACAGTTTGCACGCGCTCACCAAAGATTCACTTTCCGAGGTGCACTTCAATGGCGATGGCAGCAACCTTTCTGCAGCCTTGCTGTCTACCAAAGAACGGCTCGCGGGCCGGCAATATGGCGCAGCAATTTTGTTGAGTGACGGCGCATACAATCTCGGTATCAATCCTGGACGCACCGCGGAAACTTACGGTTTGCCCATCGTCACGGTGCGCCTCGGCAGCAATCAACAAACACGCGATGCCTTGATCAGTGAAGTCGTGACGAACGAGATTGCTTACGCGGAAACGCAATTGCCCGCAGAGATTTCTCTTTCCGCCGTCGGTTTCAACGGCCGCAAAACCAAGTTGCGCGTCTTAGAAGGCGATAAAGAAATTCAAACACAAGACGTCGAGTTGCCCGATGATAACACGCAGTCTGTGGCCAAGCTCACGTTAACGCCCAAGACGATCGGCCTCAATCGTTATGAAGTAAGGCTCGACGCACTCGAAAACGAGCAAACGCTTGCAAACAACCGCC
Source organism: Candidatus Zhuqueibacterota bacterium (assembly GCA_013361015.1). GTDB lineage: Bacteria > Zhuqueibacterota > Zhuqueibacteria > Zhuqueibacterales > Zhuqueibacteraceae > JABWAN01. Next base: position 1,816 of record JABWAN010000539.1, read on the forward strand.
GCGTGTTTTATGTGCGCGTGCTCAAGAGTAAGCTGAATCTTTGGATTTTCGCCGGCGCACCTTCTCCGGATTTTTCTTTCCTCAAACGCGCTTTGGAGAAAGATCCCAACTATCAAGTGACCGGCTTTGCGCAAAGGCCAGGCGGCGGTTTTTATGCACAGCCTGCGCAGCCTTTACCAAATCTTCGCCAAGCGGAAGCTTGGAAAGAAGTCGATGCCGTGATGCTCGTCGATTTTCCGCGACGCGATACGGACCGCGCATTGCTCGAAGCATTAAATAATGAATTGACGAAGAACCATCGACCGCTGTTCTATTTGCACGGGCCGTCGGTTGATCTCGCTGCGCTGTGGCAATTGCGCAGCGCGCTGCCATTGGCTTCCGCGCCAAGCTTAACGAACGAGCGCGCCGTGTCTTTGCAACTCGAACCCAATGGGCTTTCACACTCCATTACAAGGCCGTTGAGTGAAACAAACGGCGCGGGTGCAATGAATGATTTACCGCCGCTGTTCAGCAATGTCGCGCCGTTGCGGGTTTTGCCGGGCGGTGAAATACTCATGGGCACGGCCGCGAGCCGTGCGCAAAAAGCCGAGCCGTTGTGGATCGCGCAAAAGAATGCGGCGCGTAAAACGTTCGCGGTTTTTAGCTATGGCCTGTGGCGTTGGCATTTGATGCTGCAAACGCAAGAACAAGGCGCGCCGGTTTATGAGAAGATGATGGCCGGCCTGGTGCGCTGGCTGGTGACGAAGGAAGACGCAAAGCTGGTGCGCTTCACCAGCAACAAAGAAATCTATCGCGGCGGTGAACCGATTGAATTGCTCGCGCAAGTATATCGCGAAGACTATCAGCCGCTTGCGGGTGCGCAAGTGCGCGCGCAGCTCGCCGGCCCGCAATTGCAGCAGGAAGTAATTTTGCAGGACGCCGGCAGCGGATTGTATCGCGCGCAATTGCAGGTTTTGGGCGGCGGTGAATATCAATTTCGCGGCGCTGCGGAATTGGGTGGGCGAAAACTCGGCGAAGATGCGGGAAGATTTTCAGTGGAGCCATTCAGTTTGGAGTTTTTGCAAACGCGCTTTAACGAGCCGGTGTTGCGGCAGATTGCCGAAGCGAGCGGCGGTAAATACGTCACACCCGACAGCCTCGCGGCCGCGCTCACGCAACTCAAACTCGCGCCGGAAATCAAGCACGAGTCGCGCGATTATGCGCTGTGGGGCAAGCCCGCGATGTTGTTCGTGCTCTTGTTTACGCTCGCAGTGGAATGGTTTCTCCGTAAACGGCAAGGCATGCTCTAAACCTTGCATGGCTTTGAGGTTCTCGCAAGGCTGAAATCAAAGGCCTCCTATGAAATATTTTGATGACTATCCGCAGGCGTTCCGTTTGTTGTTTGGCATGGCGGCAATATTCCTGCTGGCGCTCGCCGTTTTGAATCTGCACGATTACGCCACGTTTCAAACCGATGAAAACGTTTTTGAAACTTCGCCCTCTCAGCTCTACGTGAGCAAAAGTTTTCCGGCCCGCCTGCACCAGCTTGAAGCAAAAAAATATTCCACCCAAACAATTACCAGCACAGACTCGATTCTTGCCGGCGATCTACTGTTGGAGTTGAACGGACAAGAATGCGACTCCATGCGCCATCTGCACGAAGTCCTTGCTGCGCTTGCCCCGGAAACCGAGCTTCAGTTGCTGGTGAAACGGCCGAAGTTGAACCGCAAGATCAGATTTCATTTGAACCACGGCGCATTGGCGGACAGTCTCGTGCGTGAGATTCCTGCGAGTGTTGTGATTACGCAAGTCGATCGCGGCGGCGCCTCCGAACGTGCGGGCGTGTTGGTCGGCGATCTTGTGTTGAGTATCAACGGCCAAAGTTTCCGCAATGCTTATGAGGCCGATCGTATCATGCGGCGCGCGGAGGCCAATCGCGCCATCGCCTATAAAGTTTTGCGCGATAATCGTACCTTGACTTTGCAGGTCACGCTGGCCCGCTTTGGCGCGCGTCTGCACGTGATTCTGGGTTTTCTTTCCGGTTTGAGTTTTTGGGCGATGGCCATGTTTCTCGGCATCTCGCGGCCGCGCTTGCACTCGGCAAGATTGCTGGCCATCTCTTTGCTCGCCATGTCGTTCCCAATCATGATGATGTATCAGCGCGTGGTCACGCAGGATTTGCAGGTCAAGCTTTCTATTGCCATTATCCCCTTGTGTCTGCTCGTTGCGATTCCTTTGCTCACGCACAGCAGTGCATATTTTCCGAAGGAGCGCCCGGAGTTGACGCAACGAAAGTGGCTGTTGAGCGCGCCCTATATTATCGCAGGATGCAGTTATGTGTTCTTTTTCTTTAGTGATTTTTCAATGCGCGCGTCGCTGCTTTTGGGTCTGGCGGCGTTGCTGCTTTATGTATTGTATGTGTACGTGCGGTTTCGCAGGCAATGCTCGGCGGAATATAAAAAGCTCAATCGTGCGGTCAAGTGGGCCGGTAGCATTGCCGCAGTACTGTGCGCGCTCACGGCGTTCTTCGTAGTGGCGCTTCGGCAAGGTGTTCCGCGCATGGGCTATGCCGTGTTGCCGCTCGTGCTCTTGCCGCTCTCCTATCTTTACATCATCGGCCGCTATCGCCTGCTTGATTTGAATCTGCGCGTGGGCCGCAACGTGCAATACCTTATCGTGTCGTGGGGCTGCAGCGCTGTGTTTGTGGGCGGCTTTCTATATATGTTGATGAATTTGCCGGCGCTCCCCATTGCCGTGCCCAACTTTCGCATGAGCGACGGCTACTTGGAAATCGTCGATGAGCCGCTGGCACCGGCGCGTTTGGCGGTGCTGGAAAAAGTCGTCTTCATGCTGTTGGCGATCGCGCTGCTCTTTGTCTTTCGCCGCCTCTATCGCGCCGTGCAAGGCTTTCTTGCACGCAAATTCTATCGCACGGGATATGATTACCGCCGCGCCGTGAATGAATTGTCCGAAATTATGGCCACGAAGCTGA
>JABWAN010000540.1 GCA_013361015.1 Candidatus Zhuqueibacterota bacterium
CTCGCCGGCGCCGGATATGCCGGCAAATGTCGCTCCAATCAGGCAAAACACTAAAAATGAAAGGAGATAGAGGAGTATGCTTGAAGGGGTGAATATCTTTTTCATTGGAATCACATAGGTTTAAAATTATCAGTCTCCTTTCAAATACCGCAGTACAGCCCTCTTCCCTTCTGCCTCCAACTGCACGAAATAGACGCCCGGGGGCAAACCTGCAATTGGCAACGCGAGATCTTGCTTGCCGATGGACCCGAGAGAAAAACGCTGTTGCCGCACGCGTCTGCCGAGCACGTCGAACAGCGCGATTTCATATGTGCCCGCTTGGGCTATACTCAAACGCACACTCGCAAACTTCCTTGCAGGATTGGGCCAGACCTTTTCCAAACGAAAAGTCGCGGGCGGCACTGGCACATCATCATTTTGCGGTACTGCGTTCGCGACATTCGACTGCCCCGGCGTGGGCGTGGAAAAAAACCTCCACGTGTCGCCGCCGTCCGGTGTGCGGCCATAAGAAGTATCCGCTTTCTGCAAAGTGAAACTCAACGTATCAATGGGAGCGTTACCCAACGCGAGCGGCGCGAACAAACCGATTTGCTCGCCGGTGCGGCCCAATGCGAAGTTCGTGTGCAACGGGCCTTGCGTCGCTTCATTATCCGTCCACACGAGCAAGAAAGATTTCGGCGGCACGGTTGTGTCTGGAAATTGCCACTTCGTGGGCGCGGCGAGATTGTCGGTGAGAAACATGCCGTTGAGTGCAACCGCAGTATCAGCCGCGTTGTAAATTTCCACCCAATCATCCCAATCACCATCCGCGGGGTCGGTGATCGTGCGCGTGTTCTGCGCCATAAACTCGTTGATCAAGAGCGGAAATGCGGGTGTGGGCGTGAGTAAGCGAATCTTTTTGAACGGCGCGGTGTCGGGATAGATCGTCCATGCGCCGGCGCTGCCTTGCGCGCGCAAATAAAAATCCAAAGACTTGCCCGGCACTTGGCCGAAAATTTTTCCGGCCCACACACCGTCGTTCGCAGCGCCGTCGAAATGCTGGCCGTCGTCATACATCGCGGCCAATACGCTCGGCCCGCCGGCCACGCTGTAAAGCAAATCGACGCGCGGCGCGGCGCCATTATTGTCTGTGACGCGACACTTCACTATCACATCTTGCCGCGGCGCGGGATTTTGCGGCTCCCATTGCACCTCGGTAATCTCCGCGGGCAATGGTCCTTCTTGCAATTGCTGCGTCGCAGTGGCAATGCGTGTCTGAATGAAAGGACGAATGCCGTATTCCACGTGCCCGCCGAAGGCAACGTCGAGCGACTGCTGCCAGTCCACAAAAGTAAAACCATAATCGCGGGGATAAAACGTATCGCTCTGCACCCACGGAGCGGCGAGCGCACGCCAGCGCGAAAACTTCGGCTCGTGCGCGGCCGGCGTGAAAACCTCGTTCATGGCTTGTTTGATCCAAAACGAATACAAATTGCGGTACGCTGGAATGCGCAACAGGCGCGTCACCAGCGGGCGCGGCTCGGTGGGATGGCCGAAATTATAAATGTCGCGTGTGCCCCAATCGCCGTTGACCCAATCGACGCCGTAGGTGTTGTCATAATCGTAGGGAATGAATTCGAATTTGTCGGTGGCGGTATTGTGATAGAGATAATAGTTGTTCTGCAAATACCAATAGTCGTCCCAACTGCCGAGCAGTGTATTGAGGGCGAGATATTTCAAAAATGCACGCACGTTGAAACGCGCTTCGACCTCGCGGCTGAAATCCGCATCGCTCGTGTTGTTGAGAAAGTCGATGAAGCTGACGAGATCGGAATAGTCGTCGGCCTCCTCGTTGATTTCGAGGTCATACGCGCGCTCGCGGCTGTTGCGCATCGCCTTATAGGCATTTTGATCCGGCCCGCGCCAAACCAGCGGCGCCGGGTAGAGGCACTTGTAGAAATTGCCGTCATTGTTGCCGAAACGATCCAAAATGAAATTCTCATCATAGTGCTCGACGATCACATACAAGCCGTAATACTGGCCGTTAATGTAAAGGGCGGCATACGCGGTGCGCGCAGCGGGCACGCCGCTTTGATTGAATAAATCCCAACACAGCCGTGCGCGCATGATCGCGGGATCGTTGTGCTCGCCGTTCACGTTCAGCTTTTCCACGCCGTAAAATTTTTGTCCGCGCACGAATTCGTTGATATCGAGCTTGAATGATTTTTTTTGAGCCTGGCGCGACGTGTTGCCGCGCAAACGGAATCCGACCGGCTCGAGCGTATCGCCGGCAATGAAGTCATTTTGAAAAATCATCCGCGCGGGAAACAGGCTGTCGCTTTCGGCATGGGCCGGGTCCAAAATATAACTCAAAAACGCCGGCGCAATTTCCACCCTAAGAATCGCCACCGCGTTGCTTTCGAAAATTTTGGCGCTTTCTTGACGGTAGTTGCTTTGGGCGTGCGCGGAGAAGGCTGCGCCCGTCGCCGCCAAAGCAAGCAGTGCGCTCCGCGTTACGCGATGATATGCTTTCCCTGTCATGTTGGAATCTCCTCTTGAACTGCTACTTCCCGAGCAAAACTCCCCCCGCGCCTCCCAGCAGCGCGCCGCTCACGAATACCCATTTATTCGGAACGCCGATTTTGAATTGTGGCGGCCGCTTGAGCAAAGAATCATATTTGGCGTTGACGAGCTCATATTTTGCAAATGCGACGTCATAGCCGCTCTTCCACGCCGCGCCTTTTTGCGCCTCCAGCACCAACAGGCTGTCTTGCAGAAATGACACGCGCAGGCCCAAAGAATCCGCGAGGCGCAATTTGTCGCGTTGTTCCCGATAGGCGGTGGAGTTCTGATTTTGAATGATGAACGTCTCGCTGAACCATAGTGGAATCAGCAAGTATTGAATCGAAATTTGATTCGCGGCATTATACACTTCGGTCACGCCCCAATCGGAGTCGGCAAGCTCGGGGAAGGTCGTGCGCAATTTTTTTTCGAGGTCTTCCGGCCGGCGCAATTGCCGCACGACGAGCTGGCTTTGCGCTCTTTGCTGTTCGATGAGGTCGACTTGCGAACGCAAGGTATTGGCCTCGGATTGCAGCATGTGCACTTGCTGTTGCAGCATCTTTTGCAGCGTGTCTTTGAACGCCACCACGGTTTTGATCGAGTCGCGCGAGGCGCGCAGCTGCTCCAACTCGAGGCGGTTGCGCATGATTTCCGCGCGATTGTCGCTCTTGCCCAAGATGTAAGAGAGCGCCACCAGCAGCACCACGGCGAAAATGCTCACGGCCAGCAAAACTTTTTTAAGCTGCACGGCGAATCTCCAGTTTGGTATCGGTCACGGACTTGAATCCCAGCGCGCGTGCGATGCGACCAACCAGGGTGCGATCGCCCTCCACAAAGTCGTAGAACACCACGTGCCCGCTCGGTTCGGCGTCGCGCAGTCGAATGTAGGTATTGCGATTGTTGCGTTCGAGCTCCATCAGCAGACCCTTGACCATGCTGCCCGCGGGGATAGACATGAGATTGATTTGCTCAACGTTCGCTTGAAACAGTTGCTCCTTTTCCGCCTCGGTCAACGGCCGGGCGGCATTGCCGGAAGATTGCGTGTTGCTCATAATCCACCTGAAAAATTTTTTGCGTTGCCATGAAAATGATTCAACATGTGCGCTTAACGCTTCGGGGGATCGGGCGCTTCGGGCAAGCGCGCGAGGCCCTCATCTTTGAATATCAAAAAAGCCGCCACCGCGCCGGCGACCAATCCGCCGCCCGCGATCCAGTACCACTTTTTATTGCTGCCCGGCCGCACTTGCTCTTGCTTCACCTCATTCACGAGCGCAATGAATTCCGGCGAATCCTGTCCCGCGTCCGGCACGAATTTCGGCTTCAGGTCCAACAATTCCTTCACGTCCGTTTTGGCGGAATCTCTTTCCTTCACTTTTAAACGCGCCAAAGCAAGGAGTTTGTAGGCTCGCACCCGTCTTTCCTGCGGAAGGAGCGCCGCACACGGTTCCAACAGGCCAATCACGCCGCTATAATTGCTCACGTCGTATTGATCTTCCGCTCTTTCCAGCGCCGTTTGGCATTCCCGCTCTTGCGCGTGCGAAGATGATAACATGAAGAAGATCGCGAAGACGGCAAGCGTGCACGAGTGCTTGATTGTGCGTTTCATTTTCTGAAACTGCCCTTCATGCTTTTAATGTCTTAAAAGTGATCGCTGCTTCAAAACCAATCTTTTTGTAAGCGGATAAAGCAAAGGCAGTATTCGCTTACAAAAAGCTTTTGGGTTGCGGCTCGTTGCGAGTGAAAATTTTTCTCTAAGTGGATTTTTATAGCAATCGGACAAAGCATTGACCTATTCCCTTGCTCCGTTCAATCCGTTAACGAAAAGCTTTTGAGCTGCGGCACTTCCGCGTCGCGTATTGCACAAATCTCAGTTTTTATCCGTTGCCTCAACCCGCGGCACTTCGTTGCCCACAAACTTTTCCCATTCCGTATTGGTGAGTTTGCGCTTTTCGACGATGGGACGGGCGCGGTCGACAAGTATATCGAGTTGCGCCACCCAAAGGCGAATGGCATTGTCCGAACTGGCCGTGGCGAGCTGTTTGCCGTCTTGGCGAAACGCGAGCGCCCACACCCAATAGTCGTGCGGCAGTGAAGCCAGCGGCCCGACTTCCGGCTTTGCTGCCTCCCACAATTTGACGGTGCCATCAGCGCTGGCAGAGGCGAGCACTCTGCTATCCGGGCTGAAAGCCACGGCATTAATGGCGCCGGTGTGGCCACGAAAATCGTGCGGCGGCAGATTCAAATT
>JABWAN010000003.1 GCA_013361015.1 Candidatus Zhuqueibacterota bacterium
CTTTTCGGCATTTTGCCGGGCGCGTCGGATCATTTCAGGGGTGAAGTCGATACCAATGACTTTGCCCTCCGCTCCGGTTTGCGCCCGGGCGACGAAACAGTCATTGCCGGCGCCGGAACCCAGGTCGATCACCGTGTCGCCTTCGTAAATTTGGGCAAATTCCGTGGGCAGGCCGCAGCCGAGGCCGAGGTCGGCCTCAGGATTGTAGCCGCTCAGGCTGGCGTATGAATCGGCCATAATCGTGTACGTGCCATTGGTACCGACCCCGCAACAGGATGTCGCGTTTTGCTCCTTGCTTTGCAAGGCGATTTCCGCGTACTTCTCGCGGACGTTTGTTTTCACAGCTTCTGCAGTGCGCATTTTTTGTTTGTTTACAAGTTAAAAAAATCAGCAGGCGCAGTTGGGCGCCGGCGGTGTGAAAAATTCATCCAGCAGGTTCTTCAGGCGGGCGACGGCTTCCCAATTCACGCAGTAACAGGACTTTACGCCTTCTACGGTACCGCAAATCAACCCGGCGGCTTTCAGTTCTTTCAGGTGTTGGCTCACCGTGCTTTGCGCCAGCGGCAACACATCCACGATTTCGCCGCAAACACACACGTTGCGCCTTGCCAACTCTTTCAAAATAGCCACGCGGGCCGGATGGCCGAGCGCTTTGGCCAGTTCAGCCAGTTCGTTTTCAATAGCCGGGAATGCCGCGGTTTTGCTTGTCGCCATGGTGGTTCGTTTAAATTCATCGCAAAAATACGATGAATTATTTATGGTGCAAATTTTTGGAGAAAAATTTATCGTAAAAATACGATACTTCTGCGTTACATCAGTTTAAAACATCTGTGTCCATCTGTGTGAAATTTGCTACGACGAGAGCCCAACGCGTCAAATTTCACACAGATGGACACAGATGTTTTAAACTGATGCGGCACAGAAAATATGAAAACCGAATGCACCCCGAGCAATCTTCCTACTTTCGCCGCTTCGAATCACTCTGTCATCCTAAATCCGTATTCGCATTGAAACGTCCTTTAGTTTTAATATACTTGGTCGACGGCGCCCGGCCGGATGTCATGCGGGAGTTGGTGGACTCCGGGGATTTGCCCAACATCCGGCGGGAAATTGTGGAACCCGGCACCTTTCGCATCGCAACGTCTTGTTTCCCTTCCACAACCGGACCGGCTTACCTGCCATTTCTGACCGGCTGCTTTCCCGGCACCATCAATATTCCGGGTATTCGCTGGCTCGACAAGGCGGCTTACCACCGCAAACGCTGGGCACGCGAGAGTTTTCGCAGTTACTGCGGCTACGAGGCTGCGTATTTCAACGCGGATATTCCGAAGGAACGGCCCACCCTGCACGAACTGTTCGACCGGCCTTTCAACATCTTTTCCATGATTACCCGGGGTGTACCTCAAGGCCACGACCTGACCGCCAGGGTAAAATCCGGCCTTTACCTGCGTGCGCACCTGCGGCACAAGTGGGAGCCGGTCGACCACGCCTCGCACCAGCACCTGATGCTGGGTTTGGACCAGGATCCGGAATTTATCTTCGCCGTCTTTCCCGGCGTCGATGCTTATTCCCATCTCAATCATCCGCGCCACGAAGAAGTTCTCACGGCATATCGCTTCGTCGATTTCAGCGTCGGACAGGTGGTGGAAAAACTCAAACGTTTGGGAAGATGGGACGACACGTTGCTGCTGCTCACTTCCGATCACGGACTTTCGGCCACGCACCGCCATTTTGATTTGGCGCTTTTTCTCCAAAAACGCGGAATGAAAACTTTGTTCTATCCGCTGGTGTGGAAAAAGAATCCCGCAGCCTCGGTCATGATTTCCGGCAATGCCATGGGCCACGTGTATTGCCTCAACGGCAAAAGCGGTGCGGCGCTGCAAGGCGAGGAGTTGCCGCGTGCGCTCAACTCCGTGTGGGAAGAATTGCTTCAGCGCGAAGAAGTCGATTTTGTGGCGTGGCGCGGTAACGGGCAATCATATGAAATCGCTGCGAGCCGAGGGCGCGCGACGATCATTCGTCATCCGCAAGGCTTGACGTATCACCCTCGCACCGGCGATCCGTTCGGCTTGGGCGAACTGGCTGCGCCGATGAATCTGCAAGAAGCGTTGGCGGCAACGTTTCATTCTGAATATCCCGATGCTCTGGTGCAAATCGAGCAATTGTTCGCATGCAGCCGCGCCGGAGATTTGGCGGTCTCCGCGAAAGTCGGGTACGATTTGCGCGAAGCATATGAATGGCCGGAACACCATTCTTCGCACGGTTCGCTGCACCGCGAGCACATGATGGTGCCGCTGCTCTACAATCAAACCGGATGGGACGAACGCCCGGCGCGCACAACAGATGTGTTTAACACTGTTTTGAAGTGGTCCGGAAAACCAACTTTGGAAAACACCGATGGACAATCGCTCTGCTGAAGCGAGCCTCCTGCCTTCAGCCAAAGTCATTCGAAGAGGCGTGCAGGGCTTCATTATCTTCTCCGGCCTCGGCACGGTTTTGAGTTTGTTGTGGAAAAGCCCGGCAGGTTTCAAAGATTTGTTGCGCGATTTGCAATGGCCGTTCATCTTTGGACTGCTCCCTTTGCTCGCGCTTGATTTCATTTTAGGCGGGTGGCGCTACGCGCTTTTTTTTGACGGGAAAGTTTTGCCCCGTATTTCGTTGTGGCAGTGCATGCGTTCCAATTGGGCCAATATATTTCTCGGCGCGGTCACGCCGTTTCAAACCGGCGGCGGCCCGGCGCAGATTTACATGTTATGGCGGCAGGGCGCGAAACTCTCCGAAGTCATGCTTATTTCCATTGTCAATCTCGCGGCCACGTTGATTTTCTTTATGACCTCCACCATTGCCGCCGCAGTGTTGTTGCCCGCGGATTTGTTCGGTGAAAATTTCACGCCTGTGCTGCACTTCAGCTTTTTGATCATCGGCGGCATCGTGGCGTCTTTGCTCGGTTTGCTGCTCTTTCCTCAAACGGTGCTGGGGCTGTTGCGCCGTTTGCTTCATCTACTGCCGCTCCGTTCACAAGCTTTTGCAACGATACGCGAGCGCGTTCTGCAAACGCTCACGCGGGAAACGCAGCGCTTTCACGAGACGTTTCGTTTGATTCTCCGACAACGGAAATGGCTTTTACTCGTCACCGTGCTGGCCACGCAGGTGTTGTTTGCAAATAAATATCTCATGGGTTACGTCATCGCACGAACTTTGGGGCAGGAGGTGCCGTTTGGAATTTTTATCGGCTTGCAAGTCATCCAGCTTTTTATGATCTACTATGCGCCCACGCCCGGCGCTTCCGGCGTGGCCGAGCTTTCTTCCGTTTGGTTGATGAGTAAAGTGCTTCCGCCGCAAATGCTTTTGATCTACGCGCTGCTTTGGCGCTTTGTGACCACGATGGTGGGCGCGATAATTGGAGGGGTGGTTTTGTTGAGGGAGATAAAACACTTCGGAGCAGCAGCGGCAGTTGCGCCGGCCTCGGACGCGCTCAATCCCGTCGCTGAAGTCGCAGACCAAAGCGGAATAAACATCAAACAAATCTGAAAACAAAAAGGGCAGCCTCACGACTGCCCTTTTTGTTTTCCAACCGATCAAACGCGGCTAATACTTCAACACCGCCAACGCCGCCTCGTAAATATCCTTCTCGCTGATCAAAATCGCGGCTTCGAGAATACGGCTAAAACCCACCGGCGTATCTTTGCTGCACACGCGGCGCGGCGGCGCGTCGAGCATTTCAAAGCACGCTTCGGTGACGTTCGCCAGCATGTCGCTGCCATAGCCGCCGGTTTTGTGATCTTCACTCGCAATAAGCACGCGATTGGTCTTCGCGACGGATTGCTTCACGGTTTCAATATCCATCGGCACGAGCGTGCGCAGATCGACTACTTCCACTTGATAGTTGTTTTCTTCCGCAAGCTTCTCGGCAACTTTCAACGACCAATGCACGGCGTTGCCATACGTCACAATGGTGAGATCGTTGCCCGTGCGGCGCACGCGCGCTTTGCCGAACGGCACGAAGTGGTTCGCGTCGGTGGCATACGTTTGCGCCATGGGGTGATTGTAAAGAAACTTCGGCTCGAACGCGATAGTCACGCCGCGCGAGCGCATTGCCGTGCGCAACAAACCACTCGCATCGTCCGCAAACGAGGGCATAATGATGCGAAAGCCCGGGAAGTTCGCGAACACGCCTTCCGCGCTTTGCGAGTGATACAAGCCGCCGCCGATGTAGCCGCCGCACGAAAGCCGCACGATGATGTTCGGCGTGTACTTGCCCATGGTACGCCAACACTCGTGGCTTAGCTCCACCATCTGCTCCATCGAAGGCCACACGTAATCCGTAAACTGCGCCGCCTCGATCACCACCCACGCATCCTCACGAAAGCGGCTGAAGCCATTCGCCGTACCCACGATGAAATCCTCCGCAATCGGCGCGTTGAATACGCGATTGCGCCCAAAGGCCTTTTGCATGCCGTCGGTCACGTTGAACACGCCGCCTTTTTCGCCCGAGGCCACGTCCTGTCCCCACAAAAACGTGTTGGGATTGCGTTGAAACTCTTCGTGCAATGTGCGATTGATCGACTCGCGCATCTTCTCTTTCTTGCCGCTCTCCGGCGTGGGCGTTTCTTCCGGCGTGAACGGCGCGGGCATCACGAAATCATAAATCGAAGCAGGATCGGGCAACGGCGCGGCCTCAGCTTGCGCCGCGGTTTCGCTCACGATGCGTTTGTTCTCTTCTTCAATGGCCACGATTTCTTTTTCGGAAAGCAAGCCGTGATCGATGAGGTGCTTGCGAAAACGCGGCAGCGGATCCATTTGATGCACACGCGCAATCTCTTCTTCGGCGCGATACGACTCGTGCTTGTCGCTGTTCGAATGCGGGCCGAGGCGCACGCATTGCGCGTGCACGAGCGCCGGACCTTTGCCGCTGCGCACATACTCCATCGCTTCATCCATCGCACGGCGGCTGTCGAGCGGGTCGGTGCCGTCACAGCGCACGATGTGGAGATGCTTTAAACCCACGAAATTGTCGGCGACAATTTCATTCGCGGTTTGCTCGTGTACCGGCACGCTGATGCCGTATTTGTTGTTTTGAATTACGAAGATCACGGGCAAACGCTCGCGGCTCGCGCCGTTGAATGCTTCGAACACATAACCCTCGGACGCGGAAGACTCGCCGAAGCTCGCGAACACGAGCGCATCGGACTTGTAGTATTTCACCGCGCGCGCCAAACCCACGGCATGCAGCGCATGATTCGCCACGCAACTCGACACGTTTTGAATATGGATTTCCGGCTTCGCGAAATGATTCGACATGTGGCGCCCGCCCGCAGCCACGTCGTCCTTGCGGCTCAGGCCGTTCAGCATGATTTCATAAATCGAAATGCCCGCGGCCAGGCTCGTCATTTGGTCGCGATAGTATGGGAACAGATAATCTTTTTTCGGGCGAAAGCTCTGGCCGAGCGCCAGTTGAATCGGCTCGTGCCCGGAGCAGGTTGCCAAATAGCTCCAACCTTTGCCTTGTTTGAAGAGAATCCACGCACGGTCATCAATAAGACGGCTGGTATGCATCAAGCGATACCAGTCGCGCGCCGTGGCTTTATCTAATTGGGGAGTTTCGACAGCACGAGAGAGTGCATGCACAGCAGCCACATTTACCTCCGTTGTAAAAGTTCAACCAACTTATTTTCGTTTGCCGTTTGGGGGCCATCGGCCCAAAGTGTAGAGCAATATTTTCTAGGGATCAACTTTGCCGGCACAACAAGGAAAACGACCGTTCGCGCGGTGCGAGAGTTTGTTGTGAGCACACGGGTTTGATTTCTGAATCTTGCCCCTCGTCCTGAAATAAAACGGGGCGAATGTAACATGTGAGTGGAAGAAATGCAAAGCATTTGTTGGCCGCGCGGCGGGTGTGCCTCCGTGGTAGGCGGTCGCCGCGCGCCTTTCGGGCGGTACGGCGCCGCGCTTTCTTTGGGCTTGTCGCTGCGCGTTCTTGAGAGCCTTCTTCGTTTGTTTGCCGAGGGGGCTAGTTCACCGCGCTGACTTACAGCGCTTCGCGGATTTCAAAAAGCAAAAGCCTGCGAGCTGATCGAATGCGTGTTTCAAACCAAAAACGAAACTCTGCGAGTTGTTCTCCGCAGCCGCGGCGCATTGCGACCGCAAAGCTTTAGCTCCAAGTCACCTCGCGCGCAGAGGCCACCGAGGTAAACAAGCAGAGAAGAACCCTCGGTGCAGCAGCGACAAAACCAAAATACCAACCTCGCCGTGTGTGATAAAGCTCGGAGCCTTCCAGAAATGACTGCGTAGCGCTCTCCTCGAATAGCTGCGACCCACGTTGCGAGGTCGCGCTTGCTTTCTCCAAACTTTTTGTGTATGATGCGCGTGCATATTGTAATCAGAAAGAAAATTCGAGTTACAATTTTTGAAAAAGCGAGCGACCACCTTATGCCCTCGTCGGACATTATCGAACGATTCCTCCAAAGTGAAGAGTTGCCGGTTGCCGTCGATCAAATCGAGAGCGAGCTGGCCAAGCTTTGGCGGGCCGTGCCAACTGATCGCAACCTCACGCGTGTGTGTGAATCGAACCTGCTCGTGCAAATTAGCAGCCCGGCATTAATTGATTATGTCGCGGCCGCGGTGCGCGCGCTTGGCAGACAGCATCCGTGCCGTGCGCTCGTGCTGGTGATGAATCCCCACGCCGAAGAGGAAGAATTATCCGCGTCAATCACTGCGCTGCTCGATGCTAAAGAAGCTGGGCAACGGGTCAGAGGGTGCGAGCAAATTTTGCTGCTCGCAAGCGGACAACGCGTGCAACAAGTTTCCGAGCTTGCCTTCCCGCTGGTGTTGGCGGATTTGCCGTTGCGGTATTGGTTTGCGCAAGGCATTCCCGAAGAAACACCGTTGCTCGAGCGCCTGCTTGCCAATGAAGCTCACGTCATCATTGATTCATTGACAGTTGAAGACTTGGGGATCACGTTGGCGCGCGCGAATGCTTTGTTTGATAAGGCAAAGCACCTCGGAGATTTGAATTGGCAAAGACTCGCGCCGTGGCGAATACAGTTGGAAGAAATACTTGCCAAACCCGAGGCGGCAAACTTGGCGGAAGACGCGGCGCGGCTTTCGTTCGTGCTCGGCAATGAGGTGTTGGATGAAAACCAGATCGGCCAGCCGCTATTGCTGATGAGTTGGCTCGCGCAGCGCTTCGGGTGGGAACTGGTCGAGACATTGGATTACGTTAAGGGATCGTTTCGCTGCGTGTGGGAAAAGGAGGGACGTGAAATCGTGGTGGAGATCAAAAACACCGAGGCTGCGGCGCAGGAGTTGGTCGCGTTCGAGCTCGCAGGCTCACCGGAGCAGCAAATAGCGTTGCTGATGACGCGTGTGACAAGCGGAGCGAGTTTTTCCCTGCAAACTGTTCTAGCGCGCAATGGAGAAAATGTGCTGCAGCAACAAACGCCGGCCCAACCAGCGCCGGCATTCGCCGAATTGCTGCTACACGAATTTGAGCGCGCAACGGTCGACCAGAGTTACAAAGAAACGCTAGCACTGGCAACAAAGCTGATCTAATCGTTGAAGATGTGCGCACCTCAACAAGTCAAGCCACGGCCGGCCCGTGGCTGAACGAACACGAGCTTGTTAACCTGAAAGCTCATACCATGCCCTTCGTCTATTCCCCTCTTTACTTCGCCGAGATCGGCGCGCATGTTTTCCCCATTAAGAAGTATCATATGATTTACGAGCGGCTGCGCACGGAGCATAATTTCTCCGCAGCCGCCTTTATCCATCCCAAACCGGCAGCACGCGCGCAGTTGTTGCGTGTGCACGACGTAGTCTATCTCGAAGATTTGGAACGCTTGCGCCACACCTCGCGCACGCTCTCTTCCGAGTTGCCGTTGACGAAGCAGATTGTGGACATGTCCATTCTCGCGTGCGGGGGAACGATTCGTACCGCGGAGCTGGCGTTGGAGCACGGCATCGCAGTGCATATCGGCGGCGGATTCCATCATGCATTCGCCGATCGCGCAGAAGGATTTTGCTACCTCAACGATCTCGCGGTGGCCATCCGCGAAATGCAAAATTTGGGCAAAATTCGGCGCGCGATGGTGGTTGACTGCGATCTGCATCAAGGCAACGGTACCGCCAAGATTTTCGCGCATGATCCGGAAGTCTTCACTTTCTCCATGCATCAAGACGATCTTTATCCCATCAAAGAAGAGAGCAATCTTGATCTGCACTTGCCCAACGGCCTGCATGATGAAGAATATCTCGCGCTGTTGCAAATGCATCTTCCGCCGCGGCTCGATGCTTTCAAACCCGAGCTGATCGTTTATCAAGCGGGCGCCGATCCCTACGAGCGTGATCAACTCGGGGATTTGAAGCTGACCATTCTCGGGTTGGCGCAACGCGATCGGCTCATCTATCAATGGGCGAAAGACCGGCACATTCCGCTCGCGGTTACGCTTGGGGGCGGCTATGCCTATGACACCGACGACACCGTGAGTATCCATGTGAACACTTGCCGTCTGGCGCACGAGATTTAGAAGCCGGTCAAGTTTTCAAAACCGGGCGGAATCCTTTTTCCGCACTGCAACAATTTGGTAGGTATTACTGACTAGTTTGCTGTGCTGAAGCGGGACGACGGAGAAAACTGCTTGACAAAGAGGCTCGTGCCTAGTATTTTGTCCGCGTTTTTCAAGGTATTTTGTTGATTTTTGCAGGCCGTGAGACCGCCGCAAAATGATGGCGGCGAGGGGAGTTGGTGGTGAGTTGATGTCGCATGACAGGCTAGCAGTATTTCCTTCCTCAAGAGGTCATTACAAGCCTTTCAAATCGAGCGAAATCTACGAGCTTGAAACACAACGCAGCCAGCCAGAATGTATCGCAAATACTTCTCCGTATCTCCAATTAGAATTTGACTATCGTCCCGCTTGCAGGAGCCAAACGTTATGCCATGCCGTCACCTGGCAGAGGTTCGCTGTGCACGCGAAAACTCTGTGGCGGGTGAGGGGTTTCTCAAGCCGGCGCGGTTCGGAAGCTTTGCGCAAGCCGAACGCAGCCATTTCACTATGGTTCATTCGCATGGTTACAGCTACTTCAAAGGAAACTCGCAAAAACAAAATCCTGGTGGTGGACGACGTTGCCGTCAACGTGCAGTTGTTGACGACCTACCTCACTTCGGTGGGATATAACGTCATCGCCGCCCGCGACGGGCAGGAAGCATTGGAAAAAGTGGTAGCTTGCAATCCGGATTTGGTTCTGCTCGATGTCATGATGCCGAAGTTCAACGGGTTCGAAGTGTGCGAGCGCATCAAAGCCGAGGAGGCGACGCGCATCGTACCGGTCATCATGGTGACGGCTTTGAATGAGATCGAGGACAAAATCAAAGCCACGGAAGCCGGCGCGGATGATTTCGTCAGCAAGCCGTTCAACAAGCTGGAGCTGCTGACGCGCGTGAAATCGTTGCTGCGCATCAAGGAACTGCACGATCAGCTCAACGCCAAGGTGAAAGAATTGGAAGAGGCACAAGAGCGCTTGCGGCAGTTGGCGATCACCGACGGCTTGACCAGCCTGTTCAATCATCGTTACTTCAAAGAGCACCTTGAGCAGGAATTGTATCGCGCCTCCCGCCAACACACCGAAGTGTCTCTCATCATGATCGACATCGACTTCTTCAAGCGCTATAACGATACCTTCGGGCATCCGGCGGGCGATGCCTTGCTGCGCGCGGTCGCGCGTTTGCTGAAAGAGAACATTCGCAAAATCGACATTGCGGCGCGTTATGGCGGAGAAGAATTCACGTTGGTGCTCGCGGATACGACGAAAGCTGCGGCGAGCACGGTTGCGGAGAAGATGCGGCGCATGGTTGAAACGAATCCGTTCGAAGGCTTGCCTTCACATAACAACGGTCACATCACCATCAGCCTCGGCGTTGCAACCTTTCCGATCGATGCGACCAATTCGAATGATTTGATCGCCATGGCGGACCAGCGGCTCTATCAAGCCAAACAACAGGGCCGGAACCTGGTCGTGGCGGAATAGAAAAAGCAATAAAAATTATGTATTGACATGACGGCGAGATTTTGCTAAAGTCGGAAAGATATGGCGAACGTGAACCTCGCGTTCTGTGCCGATAGCAAACGGCAGGCACGAATTCTCTGTTAGGGAGAATGAATTGGATTGGCTTTTCTTAAAACAAAATTCCATTTTCCGCAAGATTTTCTCGATCACCCTCTCGGTGTCGCTTCTGCCGTTGTTGGTGTCGTGGATCTATGTGTTGCGCAATGCGGCGCAACACGGCTTTGATCCGGGCGATCGCGTGGCCATCGTGTTTTATCTCGCCTCGGGCGCAGCCACGGTGCTGGCGCTGGCTGGGTCTTACTTCGTTTCCAAGCGCATCAGCCAGCCCATCACGCATTTCACGCGCACGGCCAAGGAGATCGCGCGCGGCAATTTCGATGAGCGCGTCGTGATTGAGTCGCAGGATGAAATCGGGCAGTTGGCCAGAATCTTCAACTACATGACCACCGAGCTGCGGCGCTTGCGCGATCTCGACCTCAACCGCATCTTCAATGAAAAATCCAAAACCGAATCCATTCTCAAGAACATCGCTGACGGCGTGATCGGCACGGACGCCAGCAACAACATCATCATGGTGAATGCCGTGATGGAACAGTGGTTCGGCATCAAAGAGAAGCAGTGCATGGGCAAGCCGCTTGAAACCTGCATCTCCACCAACTCGCTGCTGCACTTCATCACCAAAGTGCGCGACAACGACAAGCCGAGCACGGCGCTGCCCGAAACCGAAATCAAAATCAAATCCCCGAAAAATTGGCGCGACGTTTTTCTGCAGGCGCGCGCGGCCCGCATCATCAACGAAAAAGGCGAGTTCGTCGGCATCGTGACGATCCTCCGCGACATCACGCGTGAAAAAGAAATCGACCGCATGAAAACGGAATTGGTGTCGATGGTTGCGCATGAACTGCGCTCGCCGCTCACCTCGATCTCCGGCTTCAGCGAGCTGCTGCTCGATCCCACGGTCAACCGCGAGCAATCCGAAGAATACGCGGGCATCATTCTCAAAGAATCGAATCGCCTGAGCGAGCTGATCAATAAATTTCTCGACATTTCGAAGATCGAGGCCGGCAAGATTCAAATCAAGCGCGTGCCCATGCAACTGCGCGACGTGCTCGACAAAGTGCTCGACGTGAACATGACGCAAGCGGAGCGCAAGGGCATCGTGGTCAGCGTGAAAGTCGCGAACGACATTCCGCTGGTGCTCGGCGACAAAGACATGCTCGAGCAAGTGGTGCTCAATCTCTTCAGCAACGCCGTGAAATACAGCCCGGAAAACACGGCCATTGAATTGCGTTTGAAAGAGCACGAGAACGACGTGCTTTGCGAGATCGAAGACAACGGCTACGGTATTTCGGAAAAAGCCTTGCCGCGCATTTTTGAAAAGTTTTATCGCGTGACCGACAATGAAAAGGTGCGCGAGATTACCGGCACGGGACTCGGGCTTTCGCTCGTCAAAGAGATTATCGAAATTCACGGCGGCAATATCGAAGTGAAGAGCAAGCTCGGCGAAGGCTCGACGTTTTCCTTCACCATTCCGAAATACAACGGCGCATTCCAAGAGCCTGGCACCGAGACCTTCGAATACGGCTTGATGGGCGAGATGGGGTGAAGCGATATTTCACGATTTGTCATTACGCAACAATCTTGTTAAGCGCTGGCATGAGTTGCCGAGCACATGAAAGGATTCCTCCCATGAATGACAGATGCTCTTAGGCAGACGCCTTTTACCGATTGCCGCAAATCAAAAAATATTCACACGCGTTCTCTTCCTCGCCCTCAACCTGCGCGCCTTCCTCTTCGACATCTCAGGCGAGGCCGTCAATCATTCCAAAACAGAGCAAAGCATTTTTGCTGTGAATAAAGACCTCGAACTTTTTCCGCGCTATTCGTAAAATCCGCTTACAGAAAAAGCTTTTTCTTTTGATCTTTTGGCGATAAAAACTCATTGTGGAACCTCCCGTGGAGCTTTCTGCCGGCCGCATGCGCAAAACGATTTTGATGATCGACGACGACGCGGATCAGCGTGAGATCACGCGCAAAATCCTCGGGGCGCACGGCTATCAATTTGCCGAGGCCGATTCCTGCGAAGAAGGCTTGAAATTTACTCTGCAGTATCAGCCTCATCTCGTGCTGCTTGATTACTTGATGCCCGGCATGACCGGCGCGGATTTTTTGCACGAGTTGACGAGCAACCCGCACTACAAAGCCGTGAGCGAAACGCCGGTAATCATGCTCACCGCGCGCACGCGCAACGAAGTCAATCAAGCGCGGCTCTTTCAAATGGGCCTGCGCATGTATCTCGAAAAGCCCTTCAATAGCCACGAGCTGATCAACGTCATTGAGAACGTGTTCGCGCTCAACGACATGCGACAACGCAATCGCGAGCTGGAACAGCGCATCAAGCTCACCGAGTACAAGTATCAGGACATCATCGAGAACGCGAACGACTTGATCTTCACGCTCAACGCCGCGGGCGAGTTC
Organism: Candidatus Zhuqueibacterota bacterium; assembly: GCA_013361015.1. Classification (GTDB taxonomy): domain Bacteria; phylum Zhuqueibacterota; class Zhuqueibacteria; order Zhuqueibacterales; family Zhuqueibacteraceae; genus JABWAN01. The sequence goes on from JABWAN010000003.1 coordinate 12,541, forward strand.
GTGTTCATCAATCGCCGTTTGTCGGTGCTCACCGGCTATCTGCGCGAAGAATGGAAAGACCGGCCGCTGCTCGACATCGTGCTGCCGGAAGATCGCAGCACGGTCGAAGTGAATTTCAAGAACACGCTCAAAGGCAAGTCGCGCATCTTTGAAATGCGCATTCCCGGGCATAACGGCAGGGTGTTGTATCTCTCCACCAACATCAATCCCATTCTCGAACATGGCGAGGTGACGGGCTGCGTGGGCATCGCGCGTGACGTGACGCAGCGCAAAAAGCTCGAGCAGGAAATTACGGATCTTAAAAACTTCAACGAGAGCGTGATTCAGAGCATCGGCTCGGGTTTGATCACGTTGGATTTGGAGAAGCGCATCACCTCTTTCAATCAAGCCGCGGAAGAAATTTTGGGGTGGCGCGCCAATGAGGTGATCGGTCTGTATTTGGAAGAAGCGTTGCCGCCCGAAGAAGTACAGCGCTTGTTGCCGCAAACGGAATGGCGTGATGCGAAGGACTCCTCTTTGCTGCACCGCGAAATGGAGATTACACGCAAGGACCGCAAGCGCATTCACGTGGGTTACACGGTCAGCTCGCGGCGCGATAATCGCAATCAGCACGTGGGCACGATCATTTCGTTCCGCGACATCTCACAGATCAAACAGATGCAAGCCGAGGTGTTGCGCATGGATCGGCTCGCCTCGCTGGGCGTACTCGCGAGCGGCATTGCTCATGAGATTCGCAATCCGCTCGCGGGCATTAAAACCGTCGCGCAAACTTTGGAAGAAGATTTGGAGGAAGGCGACGGCAAACGCGAATACCTCGCGCGCATCATTCGGCAGGTGAATCGCATGGATGAGTTGCTGCGCACGCTGTTTTCGTATGCGCGGCCGCAATCGCCCGTGCGCCGGCCCTACAAGCTGCAAGACATCATCAACGAAGTGAAAGGTCTCATGCTGCAACGTTTCGAGCGCGCCAACATTCGCTTCGAAGAAATTTACGCGGAAGATTTGCCGCTCGTGCTCGTGGACTTCCATCAAACGCAGCAGGTGTTCATTAATCTTTTTTTGAATGCGATTGATGCCATGAGCGGCGGCGGCAGCTTGACAATCCACGCGCGGCCCGTTACCAAGCCGCCATCGCGCGGGGACCGCCGCGGCAAAAGATTTCACGAGCCGCAGCGCAATGGGCGCTTTGCCGAAGTGCGCGTGAGCGACACCGGCGAGGGCATTCCGCGCGAAAACATGCAAGCGATCTTCGATCCGTTCTTCACCACGAAGCCGCAAGGCTCGGGCTTGGGCTTGTCCATCGTCTATCGCATCATCGAAGAGCATCGCGGCCACATCCACGTGGAAAGCGAGCCGGGCAAAGGCACGACGTTCAGCTTGTTTTTGCCGGTGGAGGAATAAATTGATTTGCCAACGAGAGGTATAGCGATTATAATAGATGTGTGCGCGCCGTCTCAACTGCGAAACGTTGCAAAAATGTTTATGAAAACTTTTATGAGGAATGACCAATGCTCCAAACTTATCAAGGCGTGATTAAAAACGGCGCCGTCGTTTTTCTGAAGCCGCCCAAACTAACCAACGGCACGCGTGTTCTTATCATGCCACAGAACGATTCTGAAAAAGAATGGCTGACCGCAGCGCAAGCCGCCAAGCGTTTTCAGATTGCGGCAGCTTTAATTCGACAATGGATGAAATCCGGTAAAGTGCGCGTTGCTCCGCACGATATTAAATTGGTAAACGCGGGCGACGTGGAAGATGCGGTGGAGCAACACGAATTATTGGGCCTCTCGATGCAAGTCATAAAACGGGAGGAGTAGCATTATGAGCTACAAGCGTGGTGACGTTATCTCGGTGGTGTATCACCCCGCAACGACGGGGCCGCAAAGGATTACAAAGCCGCGCCCTATGGTAATCATCAGCACCGACACGTATCATTCCGAACGCCCGCAAGATGTGGTCGCCGCGCTCGTTACTTCCAAAGTGGCGAAATACAAAGGCACAACGGATTATGCTCTGCGTGACTGGAGAAGCGCAGGTTTGAATGTGCCCTCTGCGGTGCGTTGCACGCTGGCAACGATTGAACAAAGCCAACTAGGCGGCAAAGTAGGAACTTTGAGCGCCTCGGATTTGCGAGGCGTGGAAACGATTTTGAGGCGAGCGTTGGGGTTATGAGGTGACGAATTGCTGCACTGCGGATAACGAGCCTCATTGAAGTTTATTTTGCCCAAAGAAAGAACATTGAACATCAGATTCCACAATGATCCCGGTGCCTATGTTGCGCACTACACGCGCACTGAAATCGCACTCGATCTAATTCTCAAGAACAATAGTCTTCGGCTCGGCCCCTTCAGCGCAACAAACGATCCTCGCGAAACAAAGACATGGGGCTTTGCGATTGGTGCCTCGCGGGAAAGACCTTCAGCAGATGTCGAGGCGCTGGCTAATCGCAACGCGGACTTTGACCGCATTTTGAAACATGGCTGTAAAATTCTTTGTGTGTCGGAAGACGCCGCAAATACGTGGAAACAGAATGTGGCGGGACGGTGCTTTGGGAAGGTGCGTATGTGGGCGCAGTACACTGATAATCACACTGGAGTTTGCCTGATCTTCGATAAAGAAGCTTTGGATCAAACCTTAAAAAGCACACTCCGATCACGTGGAATGTTAATGAGTGGACCGGTGAAGTATCGAGATTTTTGGGATGATATCGGTAGCACAGATTGGATTGCTCATATGGATGCATTTATGCTTTCGGCAAATGATATCGCAAGCCGTGGCTTGGAGAACGTGTTACGAAGTGCTCGGAATAAGCACATTCAAACCTTCTTCTTTCAAAAAAGCAAAGACTGGGAGAGTGAAACTGAGTATCGCTGGATACTTCTCGGCGAAATGGACGAACCGGAGTTCGTTCCACTAGATGATTCGCTTCGGGCAATCTTGCTTGGCATTGATTTTCCACAGCATCGTCTTGCGGAGGTTCATAGCTACTGCCGGCAATACCAAGCTCATTTGTCGCGAATTGTTTGGATCAACGGCATGCCTGGCGTGCACTGGCTTGCTCCCGATGAGCTTTCAGCAGCAGAGTTTCAACGGATACGAAGTATGTTTGGGTTGAATCCTAACTGACAAGCATAGCTCGGCTCGAATGCTATTTGTGGAAGATAATGCCGACTTGTGTCATACCCCTGCCGAGGTCTTCCGCAAGAGCGGCCACAAAGTGGTGACCGCGCTCAACGGCGCGGAGGCGCAAGGCCTGCTCAAAACTTCCGCCAGTATAAATGCGAACGTTGTGGCTTGCACTAAGATTTCATAATTTGCGCTCATGAGACGATACCAAATAGTGATGGACACCAACGTTCTCATCGCGGCGTTGCGTTCGCAAAGAGGCGCATCGTACAAACTGCTTTCTTTGATCGACACTGCAAAATTTGAACTCAACGTATCGGTGCCGTTACTCTTCGAATATGAAGATGTCGCCAAGAGGGATAAGCAAATGGCAGGCGGGTTGAGCGAAACCGAAATCAACAACATTTTGGATTATATTTGCGCCGTAGCTCATCGGCGAAAGATTTTCTTCCTTTGGCGGCCCTATTTGAAAGACCCAAAGGACGACCATGTTTTAGAGTTGGCAGTCGAGTCTCAATGCGACTATATCATCACGTACAATAAAAAAGATTTTGCAGGCATTGAAGCGTTTGGAATCGAAGCCATAACGGCTAAAGAGTTTTTACAAAGAATCGGAGAAATACCATGAACACAATCAGTCTCAGCCTTCCCGAATCGCTCCATCAACGCATGCAGGAATTGGCAAACAAAGATCAAATCTCGATTGATCAGTTTGTGATTTCCGCCATTGCGGAGAAAATTTCAGCGTTTATGACGAGGGATTACTTGGAAGAGCGTGCCCAGCGTGCGAGCAAAGCGAAGTTCGAGCAAGCCCTCGCAAAGGTTCCCGATGTCGAGCCGGAAGAATATGATAGAATCTGAAAGATGAAGAGTTATTCCCAGTGCATAAAAAGATCCCTTCTGGATGACATGATGTAGAGCACGATATTATCGCCCTCAAGCTTCATAAACAGGAGCACCCTATTGGATTCGGCTCGAATGTTAATTGTGGAAGATAATGCCGACTTGTGTCACACCCTTGCCGAGGTCTTCCGCAAGAGCGGCCACAAAGTGGTGACTGCGCTCAACGGCGCAGAGGCGCAACGCCTGCTCAAAACCTCTGCGATCGATTTGGTGCTGCTCGATCTGCGTTTACCCGACATGCTCGGCATCAAAGTGCTGGAGTTCGCCAAAGAGGTCGATCCCGAAATCATGGTCATCATGATGACCGCGGTGGCGAACGATCCGCGTCCGGCGGTTGAAGCCATGAAAGTGGGCGCGTTCGATTATCTCACCAAGCCATTTGAGCTGGACGAGGTGAAGCTCGTCGTTGCGAAGGCGCTTGAAACCGCGGGACTCAAACGCGAAGTCTCGCGCCTCAAGCAACAACAGCGCGGCCAATTTCCCGAAACGGAACTGTTCGGCGACAGCGCGCCGATGCAGGAGATTAAAAATCTCATCAAAATTGTGAGCGACACCCCGCGCACCTCGGTGTTGATTCAAGGCGAGAGCGGCACAGGCAAAGAGCTCGTCGCGAAAACGATCCACCAATGGAGCGCGCGGCAGGACAAGCCGTTCGTGCCCATCAACTGCGGCGCGATTCCCGAGAACCTGCTCGAATCCGAATTGTTCGGCCACGAGAAGGGCGCGTTCACGGACGCGAAGGCGCTCAAAAAAGGCATGTTCGAATTGGCCGATACCGGCACGGTGTTTCTCGATGAAATTTCCAGCATGCGCCCGGCGTTGCAGCCGAAACTTTTGCGCGCGCTCGAAACGCAAATCTTCCGCCGCATCGGCGGCACTGCGGACATTCAAGTGGACGTGCGCCTCGTGGCCGCCACCAATCGCGATCTCGGCGAGATGGTGAAGCTCGGCGAGTTCCGCGAAGATTTGTATTATCGCTTGAAAGTCATGGTCATCGTGCTGCCGCCGTTGCGCGAACGGATTGAAGACGTGCTGCCGCTCGCGCAGCTTTTCATCGAAAAGAACAATCGCGAGTTCAACAAGAATATTACCGGCATTGCGGACGATGCTGAGGCCTTGCTGCGCGAATATCAGTGGCCCGGCAATGTGCGCGAGTTGAAGAACGTCATCGAGCGCGGCGTGATTCTTTGTCAAGGCAATCAACTCAAGCCCGAGCATTTGCCGATGGAACTGCGCGACGAGAAGAGCCGCCACGCGGCTGTGATTGCCGCGCCGATAACAGCCACCGACGACGACGCGAGCCTTTCCCTCGAGCAGATGGAAAAAGTTCACATCCAAAACGTGCTGAACAAATTCAAAGGCAACAAATCGCGCGCAGCCAAAGCGCTAAACATTTCGCGCTCAACGCTGCGTGAGAAGATGCGGCTCTACGAGCTTGCCGGGTAATTCTGGCCGGAATTTGATCAAACCACTGTTCAATTTTTCACCCTTCCTATTTTTTTCGCCACGCCGCTTTTACTACCCACTGCGTTACGAAAAATTCATTGCCTGCTTTTCCCCACCTGTTTCGTAAAGCTTTATTGAAATTTTGCGCGCTCTTCTTTTTGACTCCCTGGAGCATCGCGTAGTGTTGGTATATGCCTTGCATATTTCAGGACCGGCTAAAGGGGGTTTTTTAATCGACCATAGGACTTCTAAAGGTGAATTCATGAGCACTGCCGAACTAACGCGCGAAACCTTTCCCGCTACTTCCGCCGATGCGATTCATAGGAGCATTCTCATCGTGGATGATGAAGAAGATCTCACGTGGAGCATTTCGAAAACACTGGCGCGGCACGACAAAGATTTCGAAGTGACGTGCGCGCACGACGGCGATGAGGCCATGGAAATTTTAGCGCGGCAGCCGGTCGATGTCGTGGTTTCCGATATTCGCATGCCCGGCCGCGACGGTTTACAGTTGCTGCACGAAATCAACGCGCGCTTTCCTCGCACCAAGGTGATCATCATGACGGCGTACGGTTCGCATGAGACCCGCAAGCAAATCGCAGCCAAAGGCGCGACGTTTTATTTGGAAAAGCCTTTCGAGATTCGTTCGCTGCGCAAGTTGATTTACGAAGCCTTGAATCTAGCGCCGCCGAGCCGCAGCAGCTTCACCGAGTTTGATCGCCCGAGCGCATCGGCTTCGGAAAGATTGGACGACGGCTTCTTCCTAAAAGATAAACTCGATGCTTATTGCGGCAACCTCAACGCCGTGATGTTGATGGCATAAACGCAAACCTCAGCAACACCTCTCGTTTTCATCATCCCTCAGCAATTTCCTGCCGAGAAATCAATTGATTCTTTAGACGCAGTTAAGTATCATCTCGCCCATTCAAGAAACCATTCACAACAAAAGCGTACTGTAAGCGGATTTTACGAACATAGCGGATAAACCCTCTCGGTGTGTGCTTTTGATCCGTGTGTCTTCCAATGCAGCAGCTTTATCCGCTTGATCCGTCAATCCGCTTATCAAAAGCTTTTTCTTTTGATGATAAAATCACTTCACAAGGCGCATGATGATTGAACTCGATGGCGCGTCATTGACGCTGGAAACGTTGGAACGATTGGCGAACGGCGAACGGGAAATTCAGCTTGCAGCAAACGCGCTGGAACGCATGGCGGCCTCGCGGGCATTGGTTGAAAAAATTCTCGCGAGCGGTCGCGTGATTTACGGCGTCAACACCGGCTTCGGCAAACTCTCGGACGTACGCATCCCGCCGGATGACATCAACACGCTGCAACGCAATCTCATTCTCAGCCATTCCTGCGGCACGGGCGCGCCGCTTTCTTTGCGTGAAGTGCGCGCGTTGCTCGCGCTTAAGATCAATGCGCTGCTCACGGGTTATTCCGGTTGCCGGCCTGTGCTTGCGCAATATCTTTTGCATCTCTTGCAGAATGACGTGCTGCCCGTTGTGCCGGAAAAAGGCTCGGTCGGCGCTTCCGGCGATTTGGCGCCGCTAGCGCACATGGCGCTTGTGCTGCTCGGTTTGGGCGAAGCGTATGTGAAGGGCAAAAGGTGCACGGGCCGGGAAGCGTTGCGCGCGGTCGATCTCTCGCCGCTCGAACTCGAAGCGAAAGAAGGCATCACGCTCATCAACGGCACGCAGTTCATGGCCGCGGTCGGCGCACTCGACTTGCTGCACATGCGGCAGCTTGTGCGCGTCGCGGATATTTGCGGCGCAATGTCCGCCGAGGCTTTACTCTGCACGCCCGTTGCGTTCGATCAACGTATTCAAGTCGCGCGCGGCTATGCGGGCCAGCAACACGTTGCCGCAAACTTGCGGCGCTTGATGGCGAACAGCCCGATTCGCGCCTCGCATCTGCAATGCAGCCGCGTGCAGGATGCGTACTCCGTGCGCTGCATGCCGCAAGTACACGGCGCGGTGCGCGATCATCTCGCGGGCATTCAGGAAATTTTTCGTGTGGAGTTGAATGCCTCGAGCGACAACCCGGTGGTGTTCGCGGACGACGGCGAGGTGCTCTCCGGCGGAAATTTTCACGGACATCCCATTGCCACCGCATGCGACTTCATGGCCATTCTCGCGACGCAGCTTGCGAACATCAGCGAGCGCCGCATTGCGTTCATGATGGATCCGTATCTCAGCGATCTGCCCGCGTTTTTGATCAAGCGCAGCGGCCTCAATTCGGGTTTTATGATTGCGCAAGTAACCGCCGCCGCCTTGCTCTCCGAAAACAAAGTGCTCGCGCATCCCGCCTCAGTAGATTCAATTCCGACCTCGGCGAACAAAGAAGATTACGTGAGCATGGGCGCTGCCGCGGCTGTGAAGGCGCGCAATGCCATCAACAATGCCGCGCAAGTTTTGGCGATTGAGCTTTTGTGCGCCAGCCAGGCGCTCGATCTCCGCGCCCCGCTCGAACCCGGCCCGGCCACCGGCGCAGTACACAAACTCGTGCGCGAATCGATTCCCATGTTGCTCGACGACCGCGTGCTCGCGGAAGACCTTGCTGCTGCCGCGCATTTGATTTCGTCGGGAGAAGTGGTGAAGCGAGCGGAGGAAGTGGTGGGAGAGTTGTAGTTGTGCGATGAACTTTGATTTGCCGTTTTCGTTGAAAGTGCGTATCGTGCCGCCAATACTTGTGAAAGATTCGAAATGAGATTTGAAATAGAATGACAAGGACGCGGCAATGAGATCTCCTCAAACACGACAGAACAAAAAATATATCGACCGCTGGTGGTTGAAATATGAAGCCGCCGGTGCGCTTGATGAAGAGGTTGTGCCGCGCGAGCTGTTCTTCGAATTTGCCGACTCCGCCTATGAGGCATGGCTGAAGAGCGGAAAGACTGCCGCGCAAATCGAGGCGGATATCAAGCATCATATTGCCGTACAAAAGGTCTTTAAGAAGTGGCGGGAGATTCATGGCGACAAGATTTGAGCGAACGTTGCAGGATATTGACAAACGTTGTCGCAAGCACAAGCTTCCCTACGCCGTCATTGGCGGGATTGCGGCAATTATTCACGGCTCCCTCCGCGTCACCGCCGACATTGACCTCACGATTCTCGCCGAAATCGACGCCCTCGAACGCGTGCTCAAAATCTTCGCAAATGATTATGTCGCCCTTCGTCCCGACCCTTTGCGTTTTTTTCAGCGCACTCTCTTTATCCCTCTACAGCACAAAGCCACGAAAATGAAGGTGGACATTGCCGCGGCGTTAAGCGGTTTTGAGCGCGCAGCAATTGCAAGAAGCCAGCGCGGCCTTTATGGCAAGGCAGAAGTGAATACCTGCACCGTCGAAGACCTGATCATTATGAAGCTCGTTGCCGCGCGCGCCAAAGATATTTCAGACGTGGAAACGCTCATTCCGGCGAATCGCAAGCAACTCGATCTCAAATATCTTCGCGCTCGCGCAAAGGAATTCATCGAAGTCGAACGCAGCGACGTGCCTGAGCGTTTGGAAAAGCTGTTGAAGAAATATCGTGGAAAGTGAAAGGCAACGAAGCAATTTTCAAAACTACGAGCGCTCTCTTACTCCGCGCCCCGCTCGAACCCGGCCCGGTCACCGGCGCGGTCCACAAACTCGTGCGCGAATCGATGCCCATGTTGCTCGACGACCGCGTGCTAGCGGAAGACTTGGCCGCTGCCGCGCATTTGATTTCTTCGGAGGAGGTGGTGCGGAGGGCGGAGGAAGTGGTGGGGGAGTTGTGAAGCGATTTTGTGAGAGATGAAAAGGCCAACGGCAAACAGAAGTATCAAGCTTTGCGATAGCGCCGTAGTTCGTGAAAATAGTTTTTATGGGAAAAATCTCTTTGAGAAAAATTGTTCACGATCATGTACTTCCAATATCTCTGAACTTGAGGAAGTATGTCTGTCCCCTCTATAGCTTGGCTGCAAAAGGAACCAGGCCCGTCGCCGGGTCTGCCGTCCTTTTAAGGATCGAAGAGTATTACTTTCTCTTGTCGGCGGCACATGTTCTTAAAAAATGCCGTGTGCAGCCTTTATACATTCCCAATGGTAATAAACTTGAGTTGTTTTTGCCTCTCACTTATGGACAACTTCATTCCACAAAATCGAAATCACTTGACCATAACGATGACCCATTCGACGTAGCCTATATGCGAATCAAACCGGAAGCGATCGAGAGATTTTCTGAGTTCGAGTTTTTATCTACAGAAGATCTGGAGGTCGATGATTACCCGTCGAAGTCAAAGCCATATTATATTACTGGCTATCCAGATTCAAAAACCAAACTATTAAGCAGCCAGGAAAAGCTTAATGAGCGATTCTACTGTCATGTTCGTTTTTTAGCTGAAGATCAAATCTATTCAAAGCATGGTTTATCACCTTTCGCCCACATAATTCTTGATTTTGATCGAGAATGCAGTATCAGTACGAATCTGAGGCTCGAGACCGCCCCTCACCCACGAGGTATGAGTGGTGGAGGAGTATGGTGCCAACCAATTGATGCTGAATCGGGCAAAGTACAAGGTAAGCCAAAGCTTGCAGGGATATCAGTATGCCCCAAAAAGAATCCCGAGGTAGTTATTGCTACCAAAATACCACTCATTCTAGCACTACAACGTTAAGTTCACAGTGAGGAGTAAAAAAATTTTCAAAGCCCTAGAGGACAAACAGTCCACTAGATTTTAATAAAAATCTTTTTAGCT
>JABWAN010000541.1 GCA_013361015.1 Candidatus Zhuqueibacterota bacterium
TATGACCGCATTCTCAAATTTGAAGCGAGCCTCGGCGCCGCACGAGATGATGCACAAATTTTTAATCTCACTGAGCCTCATCTGCCCGTCGCTTCACAATTTTGAAACTACGCGTGACTTCCCCGCCATTGTTTCTTTCTCCCAACCATTCATAAGCACCGACGTCCGCGCGTGACTCTCTGGCTGCACCGTTGAAATCAAACGATGCGACCAACCGTGCGCCCGCGTGGTCGCGCAAAGCCGATTTCGCCGTCGGATAAAAGTTGAACATTTGCGGCGCGACCAAATCACTTTCAGCTTCGCCGCGACTAAAACCGCGCGCGGCAAAGTTGCCAATATTATTTTCGAAAATTCCGGTGCCTCTCAGATTTATGCCGCGCGTGATGTTATACGCCGCGTTGTTCACAAAAAGGCAATGCTGCTCCTCGCGCCAACCATTAAAGGACAAAACTTCGCAGTTATAAAACGTGTTGTTGTACACTTCAAGATTTTGCGTCGGTTTGCGATGCGGGCGCGCTTGATAGCCGAATTTGCAATCGAACACGATATTGTTGCGCACGACCGCATCCGCATAAGCGCCGATTCCCTCTTTCGTTTCGAACACCACGTTGCCCTCGATCACGTTGGAAAGCTCGCGCGTCGCATTGGCGCCTTTCACGCCATAACACAAGATCGCGGGATACTGCGTGTTGAAGACGACGTTATCTCGCACGACCGAGCTGTGCACGCCATATTTCAATTCGATGCCGTCGCCTTGTTGCCCGGCCGTGTCGTGAATCAAATTATTTTCGATCAGCCAGTGATGCGGCGTGACGCTCGCGTCCTGTTTGCCGATGTAAAACGCTTCGCCCACGCCCGCAGAGCTGTGATGAATATGGCAGCGCCGCACCGTGATGTGATGATCTTCGCCTTTAGAGTTGATGGCAACGCCTTGATAGTTTCTAATCTCGCAATTTTGAATGATTACATGATGGCTCGCGTAGCCATGCTCGAACTTGATCGCATCGACATTGAGCGGCGTGCCGTCGATGGTCAAGCCCTCGATGCTGAGGTACGCCGCCGAACGTATGCTGATGAGGTTGTGCTGTAGCGAGGTTGCGGTCAACACTGGCGTCTCATTTGGGGCTGCGGCAATAACGATATACCTGTCCGGCGAGCCTTGTTGGTCGAGGCGCAGCGATTCGAGCAAGTAATGTCCGCCGCGCAAAAGCAGGGTATCGCCCGGTACAAGCTTGGCCAGCAGTGTGCGCAAATCATCGCCGGGGCGAGCTTCATAAGTTGCGGCGCGGAGAGAAGAAGAGAAGATGAGGCAGACCGCGATGAGTGCAAAACGATGAAGCCTCCGAACGAATCCCTCTTTGCGACCTAGCATGAAGGTGTTCTCCATAGTGGCGATCAAATTATTTTTTCAAAAGGAATGTCTCAATTACATGCAGCCCCGTCCGGTTTACGAGGCCATGCGACCTCACGTTTTCTTTTTTGATTTGTCGCTGCTCGTTCTTGAGAGCCGTCTCCGCTTGTTTACCGAGGGGGCTAGTTCAGCGAGGTGGCTTAAAGCGCTTCGCAGACTTCAAAAAGCAAAAGTCCGCACCCTTGCGTTGGGCAATAAAGTTTGTGCCGAGTGCTAAAAAGGTTTCTGCATGACCTGCTCAAGCTGAGAGGGCATCTGAAAAGTCCGAACATTCAACAATTCCCCTCTTGAGGGGGGATTTTTCAAATGACCTCTGAGATGCTTGTGCTCTCGACTCCAAGTCACCTCGCGCGAAGAGGCCAACTAGGTAAACAAGCAGAGAAGAACCCTCGGTGAAGCAGCGACAGAACATAAAAGACCAACCCAGGGTTGCGAGAAACTTCAGGGCCATTCAGAAGTGACCGTGCTACATTCTCCCTCGACAACAGAGGTGTTACTTTCGAAAGACTCTTTTGCTTGAGCAATAACTACTCATGTGGTTGGCGAGGCAGATCGACTGCCGACTGATTGCTGCACGCCGGCATTCGCGAGCACCATGTTAATAATTTCCTTGCGCAACAATTCATGTAGGATGATGGTGGCAGCCAGGAAATGATAGAAGAGATCGAAGTAAGCCCGTCCCAAAAAGGCGCCGCTGATGGCATAGCCGACCAGACCGCTTTGCAGAGCAGACGAATAGGCCGTCACCCACTGGAGTGCGGGCAGCTTTGCACTGATCTTTTCGAGGCGCCGGAGCTTGAGCAGTGCGGCGACGAGCAAAGTGAGAAAAAGCAGCAACGCTGGATAGCCGTGCTCGCCCAGCAACAAAAAATAATTGCTGTGCGCGGCGTGATAGTCAGCGGGATTCGGCGCATATTTGAGGAACAACTCCGGCGTGAAGCACTCGAAGCCGCCGCCAGTGAAGGGCCGCTCCAAAGAGAGATTGAAAGCGAACTGCCACGCATTGATGCGTCCCAATGCGGAGAGGTCGGTATCGTAGTTCTCCAGCGTTTGCACGCGCGCCTTGTAATGCTCCGGCAGGAAATAGAAAAACACCGGGCCCAACATTAACAGTGCGGGAATGATCAAAAACTTTCCGCGTGATTTCAGCACCATAATGCCGGCGATTGCCAACAGGCCGACGAATCCGCCGCGCGATTGCGTCAAGATAATGGAAAAGACTGTAAGCCCGAAAATGCTATAGAAAGCAATTTGCTGCCATTTCTTGCGATAAATTTTTGTGAATGCCCAGATCACCGGCGTGACCATGTTGAGCGCGAGCGCGACGTCGTTATTGTCGGCGATCATCGAACCGCGCGGCCCCCACAGCATGTACTTCGCGCCGGTGACGATGCCCCAAATGCCGCCCTTCACCGCAATGGCCGCCACCGAAAGCCCGAGCACAAGCATGAAGTATTCGAACTTGCGGCGGTCGTCGATAATGAACAGCGCCATGACGGTCATCAACAAAATCTTCGAAACGAATTCCAGCCGATTGAGCGCTTCGTCCGGATAGAGTGCAACGACCGTCGTCAACGCGAAGTTGAGCCACAGCAGCAGCATGAGATAGGTTTCGCGCTGCTGCGGCAATCGCCCTTTGTTGGAAGAGAACAGCCAGCCCAATAACGTCGCCACCGCCACAAGCTGCGCCGCGGGGAAATTATACGCCGCGCCCCACGCGAAACGGTGCGGATTGACATAACTCACAATGCACCACATGAGGATGCCGATATATGGCCGGCGAAAACAAAACGGCAGGCTGAGGAGTATGAAAGCTATGACGAGAGTGCTGCGCATCGAGGAGGCATGATAAAAGTAACTAAGGCAAAATTATTTGCTGGCAAGATAATTTGTCTTGGCAGTTGCTCAGGCTCAAATATGATACGATGTCATTCATGACGACGAAGGCCATCTTAGTTTGACACCTCTGTTCTTGGCGCTTTGTCTTCTTTTCCCTTTTGGCTCCTTGGCCTTATCTTACCACCTGCAACTTTCTCAACGCGCTGCCTTCGTTTGCGCGCATCCTCACCCAATACGTGCCCGAGGCCGCGATCTTGCCCGAGTTTTCGCGTCCGTCCCATTTTGCTTGATAATAGCCCGGCGCGTGCACGCTATCCACCAACACGGCGACGCATTGCCCCAAAACATTGTAGATGGAAATATTCACGTGCGCCGTACGCGCGAGGCCAAAAGGAATCGCCAGCGGCTTGGTGGTATAGCGCAGATTGAAGGGATTGGGATAACTTTGCGCCAAATGGAAGTCGTGCACTTCCGTGGACGAATCCGTTGCGTTAATGGCAGTGGTTTGTGTTTGCCATTCCGCGCGCAAATAAACTTGATGTGCACGACCGGTCCAGCCGTGAATTTTCGTGTGCGTGCCGGGGAATTGGCGCGGCAACATGGAAATCGCGGAGCGGCTCGCGGGATCGACGCGTGCGTTCTGGCCGCATTGATACCAAAACATGCTATCGCGAAACAGCTTGCGCGCCAACGTAAGGTCGCTTACGCGGCGCTTTTGCAAATAGAGATAGCCGTAGAGATTCGCATAAAACAAATCGCGAATGACTTCTCCCGGGCCGCCCACGCCTTTCTTCCAATCATACGGTGTTTCGAGCGGCCAATAGGTGTTGCCCACCATCGTTCCGCCCAACAAACATTGCGTCTGCAGCCATTTGGCCATACGCTCCAGCAATTGCAAAATCTCCGCGTCGCGCGAGAAGTGGTGCAACATAATGAGCGGCTCGATGATGTAGCTGAACATCACCATGGATTGTTGCTCCGGCGCGTCCGGTTCGCCCCAATAACCGCGACTGCCGCGGGCGCGTTCCATGGCCAGCAAGTCTTCCTTGCCCAAGCGCAGCGCCAAATCGAGATAACGCCGCTCACCAGTAACGTTGTAATAGAGCAAACAATTCAACAACGACCAACCTTGAAAACGCAATTCATACGTTTGCGGCAAACCGAAACGCGCGAAGCGTGCTTCGTATCCTTGTACGGTTTCCGTTGCCGCCTCCAAAGCTTGACGATCGCCGGACATCAAATAGTGCAACAATAACCCCGCGAGCCACGTGTGCGTCGCTTTGGGTTGTTGCTCCGCGTGCGGGCTGCGCGTTAAAATGCCGTGATAGCCTTTTTCATAACGCGCCAGTCCGTTGGCCCAAAGGTGCTCGTTGCGGTCGTCCGTGCGCTCGCCCCAATAGTGATCGATATCGTATTGATGCCGCGCCATCACTTCGCCGAAATCAAGCAGTTTGGTTTTGCCCGTGCGCAGAAAGTGCAACAGCATGCTGTAGGTCCAATCGTAATGCGTGGAGCAATAGCCGTCAACCCA
>JABWAN010000542.1 GCA_013361015.1 Candidatus Zhuqueibacterota bacterium
CCTTCTCCGGCAGTCGCTTTGATGACAACTGCCGCATTCGAAAGACCAAACTGCGCGTGAATACGAATTTTCATACCCACCCCTACACCCGTGAAGACTTTCTCGATTCTCCCTTCGTGCGCGATGAAATCTTGCCGCACGGCATCGAAGTGAAATAGGCCCTGCCACAAATCGCCGGCTTGCCGGATTTTAGAAAAGCAAAACGCCTGAAGCTCATTTGAGCCTCGGGCGTATTGTTTTTCAGAGAATATTCATGCAACCGCTTGGCCGTTACATGAAAAGGCTCGGAATACTTATGCCGGACGAGATTGTAGAAACTTCGGCCAAGCCGAGGTTGGAGCATCTTTACAGCGGCCCTTCAAATGTCCTTTCGCGTAAAGCGCCCGGTTGGTTCCGATGAAGTTTCATACATGCTGCGCAACCTCACCGGAAATCACTTCTGTTTATCCAAAAAAAATTTATACCCGATCAGTTTATAAACCAACCGCGCCGCGAAGAAATCCGAAACCGTTGAGCCTTTGAGCGGCAGCAACTCCACCACGTCGCAGCCCACCACCTCGCGCTCGGCAAATAGGCGTCGCAGAAAATCGAGCGCCATGTACCAACCAAATCCGCCCGGCTCCGGCGTGCCCACGCCCGGCACCTCCGCGGGATTGAAGAAGTCGAGATCAATCGTGAGATAAACATGATCGCCGAGGCGATTGAAGACTTCGTTTTGCCAATTCGGATTCTCCAACATCTCGTGCGCATAATAAATCCACGAAGGTGCTCGCAAGTTTTGGCGCTCGCCCACGATGCCGCTGCGAATGCCCAAGCCGATCAAGTTCGCGTGCTCGGTCACGCGCGCCATGGCTGAGGCGTGGCTGTACGGCGTGCCGTGATAGGAGTCGCGCAAATCGCTGTGCGCATCAAGCTGCACGACCCACAGGTTGCGATGTTTATCACTCATCGCGCGCACCAGCGGCACCGTGACCGTGTGCTCGCCGCCCAGGCCGATCACGAATTTGTCGTCCTTCAAAAGTTTCGCGCAAGCCTTTTGCATTCTCGCCACGGCTTTCGGCGGAGACATGCGCGTGATCGCCGGCGCCGGCAGCGTCGCAATTCCAACTTGACACGGCTCGACATCAAGCTCTTCATCATAAAATTCCACTTGTTGTGAAGCTTTGATGAGAGCTGCCGGGCCGCGCTTCGTGCCTTTGGCGTAAGAAGTCGTGGCTTCATAGGGCAATGGTAGAATCGCGACGTTCGCAGTGCGATATTCGGAAAGCTCTTTGGGGAGGCCAAGAAAGTTGTTGGGGGCAGCGGGCATTGCATTCTCCTTCTGGGTTTTACCTAAAACAGTTTAGCAGAAATTTGACAATATGCAAACGCTTCGGAGGAAACTTTTTTCTCCAATCTTTCTATGCCGTCAGCGCCCTCTGGGTTGAAAATAAAAAAGGAGCACCGAGACTACGGTGCTCCTTTGGGTTTTTATAAAAATATACTTTTTTATTTTACGAGCAAGAGGCGTTGCGTTGCCTCCTCACGCCCGCCGCTGTTTTTTTCATAAACGATTTTCAAAACATAAACGCCGCTGCTCACCACCTTCGTCTTCGCATTACGGCCCTCCCAATCCAATACGTGATAACCCGGTGGCATTTCGCTTTCGCGCAAACGCACGACTTCCTGGCCTTGCAGGTCATAAACAGTCGCGAGCACGCGCCCGTTCTCCGGCAGATCGAGATTGAAACGTGTAGTGATGTTGAAGGGGTTGGGATAGTTTTGTGAAAGTGCAAAACGCTCCGGTATGGCCGCCGCTTTTTCAGTATCAGCCAAAAGCTTCGGCGCGCCCGGGCGATCAATCGTAAACGTTCCACTAGCGAAGGCGGAGGCGGCAAACAAATTGTCGATGGTTTGCACCTGCCAGTAATACGTGCCTTCCGGGAGATTATTCGTTCTGACGATGAACTTGTTGTTCCTTTCAGCATTGCCTCCGGTCGGAAGCAACCGCACGCCGGTGCTCGAATTCGACATCGGTGAAATCAGATCAAAAGCCCCAGACTGCGTGCCAACCATGACGTTAAAGGTCAAAGCACTCTGCGGCGTTTTGCGCTTGTTGTCTTGCGGTTTCACCCAGGTCAAGGTCGCGAAGTCGTTGAAATAGGCGCCGGAATCAGCATATATGTACGAGGACGAAAGTGAGGTTGGTACAGGCGGCGCTTGATTCGAGGAAGAAACGTTGTTCTTATAAAGCTCAACGATCGGACCCGAAGCGCCCTCGCCGGAGAGCAAAAAGTCCAAGTCTTTATCGTTGTCATAATCGCCCCACGCCACGGCGCTATAACGCACGCCGGTGTAGTTTTCCGTGAAGACAAATTGCTCTGAAAAGTGATTGTAGCGATAGAGCTTCGTATGGCGCTGTGAGCCGTCATCGCCCGTGAGCAAAAGATCCAAATCACCGTCGTTGTCATAATCGCCCCAGGCAAGCGCGCCGTCTTTCAGATTCTTCAAGCTGTCGTCGCTCACGAGGCTGTACCCTCCAGCCGGCGCTCTCTTGAAAGCGTTGGTGTTGGCTGTAACCGCACCAACGTAGGCAATGTCTAAAGTTCCGTTCTTGTCAATGTTTCGCCAAACACAGGAAGAGGTTTGCGCTTGCGTTAAACCCGTGGCGCTCACTTCATAAAAGCTGCGGCTGCCGGTGGTGGTGATTTTGTTGTTAAAGATTTTGATCTTGCCAACGCCGGCAGAATCGCCCGCCACCATCAAGTCGAGCCAGCCATCGTTATTGTTCTCACCCCACGCCACCGAGCTGTTCCTGACTTTCGGAATGACGCCGATTGCAACCGCCTCCCACGTGCGCTGGCCGCTCACGAGCTTGCCACGATAGACTTTGGTGAAGGGGCCGACGTTATTGTTGCTGGCATTCGCGCTATCGCCGCTCACGACCAAATCCATGTAGCCGTCGTTCGTGTAGTTGCCCCAAGCCACTTCGCCATTGTCGATACCTCTCAGCGGCGCGCTGATATCCGTAAAAGTATCGCTGCCGTCATTACGAAAGATTTTCGTGACGCGGCTGCCGCTTGCGTTCATGCCCGCCAGCAATACATCCAAATCATTGTCCATGTCATAATCGCCCCACACCGCCGCGCTATTTTTCACGTCCGTGAGCGAGGTGGAAACCGCGGTGAAGCTTCCGCTGCTTTGTTTGTAGAGTTTTGTGAACGGCGAGCCGTTCGCCAACTCGCCGGTGTGCAACAAATCCAAATCGCCGTCTGCGTCATAATCGCCCCACGCCGAAGCCCCGTTTTTAACGGCAGTGATCGCGCCGCCCAAATCAACGAGCGTGAACGGCTCGGTCTCGAGGATCAACTCGGGTTTGTAATTTGTCGATTCGCGCGAATCGAATGCAATCACGTTCGTGTCCGTGCTTCTGCCGATGAGCGCAAAAACGTAGTTGGTGTCGCTTTCAGTCACCACCGAGGTGGCGTTGATCGCATGCCATTGCCCGGCAGTCACGCTATTGATCGAGCCGAGGGTGACGGGATCGGTGGCATTGATATACGTGCCGCGATTGCCCCACGTGACGTTATTCTCCCAGGTTGTGATGCCCGATTGCAGCGCCATCTTTTTCACGTCGCCGCCGCCCGAGCCGCCCTGCCTGCCGTGCAAACGCAAACTGGCTCGCATAATGGTTCCGCTCACCCCGGAAACATTGAACTCCATGTAAGCGTTGCGGCCATAGGCAGACATGAGATTCATCCAGCCCATGTTCGCGGTGCTGCGTTGGGGGGCATATAAGTGTGAATAGCCCGTGACCGTGTTGTCGTTTTCAACAAACGCGTCCGCCACCGGTGTGAAGAGGTAGCGCGTGCCGTGTTCCAGCGTTGTAAAAGTGCCTTCGATGGAGCTATCGACATTCGCCGAAGCATCGCGGCCAAACACGCGAAAATAGTATCGCGTATTGGCGGCGAGATTTTCGAGCAGCGCGGAAAATTCTCCCGTGGAATTGGAGGGCGTTTCCAATACCGGCGTGCTGAAATTCAAACTGCCGCTCGCCGTGCCGTATTTGACGTGGCACACCACGTTCGCTTCATTGGTATTCCAAAACACGCGCGCCGCGTTGGCAAACTCTTCAGAATATTTTTCTTGATTGTAAACGCCGTTGCCATCAATGTCCCCCTTCAAAGTGATGGCCGGCTCGGTCGCGTCCGCGGAAGGCACCAGCTCATTCACTTCGAGATTGGAATAAATCGGGCCGTCCGCGTCGCTCATGGTGATATATTGATTCTTCTGGAACTGCGTATTATACTCTCCGCTCACCGTGCGGTCCCGGCCCACGTAGAGATAACGCAGTTCCATGGGGTTTTGGATGAGATTGGAAGCAATGAGTGTGTCATTGCGATAAAAGTCCACGGAATTATCGTCCCACACAATCTTGAGATGATAGGATATGTCTTTTGTCCATGGCTTAACGGCCCCGGTCACGACTGCGGCGACTTCGTCACAAAAAGAATTGTATGTGTTTGTCAAGAATTTGATGCCTTCCGAATAGTTTGTTCCCGTATGTAGATCCCAGAAAGTATCTGTGCTTTCCACGACATGATGGCTGCCCCAGGGTTGACGAAACATGGCTAAGACGTGATGTCTCGGCCGATAACTTTCCGTGCTATTCTGGTCCTTTGGAGAAAACTTATTGACATCGATTTCGAGCGCACCTCGTGCAACATATCTGCCTAAATCATACACCACCAAGTCCCCAACGGGAGTCGCTTTGGAGTTGCGCGGCTTCCAGCCGGTT
>JABWAN010000543.1 GCA_013361015.1 Candidatus Zhuqueibacterota bacterium
TAAGATTTTCTCTTCATGTTTGTTTAAGCTAGAAACAAACATGGGAAAAACTAGAATTTCTTTGTTCACCGGCAAAAAACTTTTAAAACGCCCTCTAAGGACAGACGAAGTGCGCCAGTGCAATAAGCCCAACACGGCAGCCGCAACGCAAGTTGGAAATTGAGTTTTGAGATTTGCAGCTTCGTTTTGTTTTAGGCCGATTCGCGAATGATCATTTTGGTTTTGAACTTGCGAATTTCCGTCGGCTTGTCCCGCTCTTGAATGCGCTGTAGGAGCAATGCGATCGCCGCATCCGCCATCTTATCGATCGGTTGCTGCACGGTGGTAAGTTGTGGATATAGAAACGAGGATAATTCCAAGCCATCGAATCCGATGACCGCAAAGTCTCTCGGAATCTCATAATCCAGTTTGCGCAGGCACGCTAAAACGCCGCACGCCACGTAATCTCCCGCAATCACGAACAGCGCAGTGGGCTTGTTCGACAAGCCGTGAAAATAATCAGCGGCGGCCATGCCCTCGTTGGCGGTGAATGACTTCGTGCTGAAATAGTGTTGCACATCGAATTGCAGATCCGCTTCGCGCAATGCTCGCTTCGCGCCCGTTACGCGAGCCGCGATGACTTGGCTTGCCATGTCACAGCCAATCAACCCGATTTGTTTGTGGCCCTTGCTCAGGAGATATTGCGTTGCGAGGTACGCGCCTTCTTCATTATCCACGGCCACGCAATCCACCCAGCTTAACTCGTTTTCGAAAACCACCATGGGCAATTGCAGCGTCTCGAGACGCTTGAGATCACATTCCGTCATTTCCAAGGCTTTGTGAATGATGCCGTCAACCCGTCCTTCGGAACTGATGCGATGATAAAGCGTCTCTTCCCAATTCGCCGTGGCAAAAACATCGTACAGCAAAAGACGATATCCGGTCGGCATCACGCTGGTTGAAATCGCGCGCAACACCGCGGCATTGAAAGGCTCCACCAAATCCGGCATGATGATCCCGATCGAGTTGGTGCCCGCCTTCACGAGCCCGCGCGCCGAAATATTGGGAACGTATTGGTGCATCTCGGCAAGCGCCAAAACTTTTTTGCGCGTTGCTTCGCTAATGCTGGTTTTGCCGTTCAAAACCATCGAGACCGTCGCGGCGGTGACGTCCGCCATGCGCGCGAGATCTTTGATCGTGACTTTTTTTTTCATGCTCGGTTTCCCCTTGGGGTGTGGAGCCTGGCTCTCACTGCATTCAAGCGATTGCGCGATCGCGACCTTTATTTCGCAGACCTAAAACGTCGAACGTCGATTATCCCCAAATCTAGTAGCCGGGCCTAGCGTGTGCACGCCGCCTTGTGGGGTGCCGCTTATCGCAGGTTCGGCCACCTTCCACTGCAAAATCGGTGTACTACAAAACAAAAAAAGTCACCCACGAATCCGTAGAGTGACTTTTTTTTCAATCAAACTGCAATCAGACTTCCATAATTTCCGCTTCTTTGCGCTTGAGTATGTCGTCGATCTGGCTGATCTGCGCGTCGGTCAACTTCTGAATTTCTTTCTCGAGCTTCTTTTCTTCGTCTTCGGAAATCTTTCCGTCTTTCTTTTCTTTGCGCAGGTGGTCATTAATGTCACGGCGCACGTTGCGAATCGCGATGCGGCCTTCTTCCGAAAGCTTGTGGCAAAGACGCACCAAATCTTGGCGGCGTTCTTCGTTGAGCGGCGGAATCGGAATACGAATCGCCTGGCCGTCATTCTGCGGATTCAAGCCGAGGTCGGCTTTCAGAATCGCCTTTTCAATTTCGGCGATTTGGCCCTTGTCAAACGGCTGAACCGTTATCAAGCGCGCCTCGGGCGTGTTGATCGAAGCGACCTGCTTGAGCGGCACAGAGGAGCCGTAATAGTTCACGCGCACGCTATCCAACAACGAGGGAGAAGCCTTGCCGGTGCGAATTTTTGCCAATTCACTGCGGGTGCTTTCCACCGCTTTTTGCATGCGGGTTTCCGCATCTTTTGCAATTGCATGAGCCATAAGACCATTCCTTCCCTTGCCGAAGCAAACGTTTGTGCTTCCCGCGGCTGCGCCTCTTTGCAGAATCGCTCAACCGTGAGAAGTCACTGTGGTTCCGAGCTTTTCCCCAAGCACGACACGCTTGAGGTTGCCTGGTTTTTTCACATTAAAAACGATAATGGGTAGATGGTTTTCCATGCACAACGTGACGGCAGTAATGTCCATCACTCTCAAACCGCGTTGAATGACGTCTTGATGCGTGAGCGTGTCAAATTTCTTCGCATCTTTATTGGTCATGGGATCGGCGTCATACACGCCGTCGACTTTGGTGCCTTTAAAGATCGCGTCGGCTTGAATTTCGATGGCGCGCAGCGAGGCCGCGGTATCCGTGGTGAAATACGGGTTGCTCGTGCCCGCGGAAAAAATAACGACGCGTCCTTTTTCAAGATGGCGCACGGCGCGACGACGAATGAACGGCTCTGCGATCTGTTCCATGCGAATCGCAGTCTGCAAACGTGTAAACACGCCGTGGCGTTCTAGAAAATCCTGCAATGCCAAACCGTTCATCACGGTGGCGAGCATACCCATGTAATCCGCTTGCACACGATCCATGCCGCGCGCGCTCGCGGACAAGCCGCGGAAGATATTTCCACCACCGATCACGATGCCAACTTGCACCCCCAGCGTGGTGATCGATTTGATTTCGAGCGCCACTGCTTCGACGAACGCCGGATCAATCGACAATCCGCCGTCGCCCATCAAGGCTTCGCCGCTCAACTTGAGCAGGATGCGCTTGAACGCCGGTTTGAGTTCGGGCATATTTCCTTGCCGTTGACTTGCGCGCAGCAAGCCATTCGCGCTTTGGCGCGAGTCGCCATCACTCGCCTAGATGAAAGCGTACAAAGCGACGAACGGTAATGTTTTCTCCGATCTTGGCAATCACCTCGGTGATGACTTGGGTGACGGTACGCGTCGGATCTTTGATAAAATTCTGTTCGAGCAGAACCGATTCTTGATAGAACTTTTCGAGTTTGCCCTGTGCGATACGCTCTTGCACGCTGGCGGGCTTGTTTTCATTGCTGGCCTGCGTGCGGTAGATTTCCATTTCTTTGGCGACCACGTCCTGCGGCATGTCTTCACGCTTGATGACGCGCGGATTGGCAGCCGCCACTTGCATCGCAAGGTCTTTCGCCAAAGTCTTAAAGGCCTCCGTCTTGGCCACAAAATCGGTTTCGCAGTTCACTTCGATTAAGACGCCCAAGCGGCTGCCGGGATGAATATACGCTTCGACGACGCCTTCATTGGTGGCGCGACCGCTTTTCTTTTCAGCGCTGGCAGCGCCTTTCTTGCGCAACCACTCAATGGCCTTGTCGATATCGCCATCGGACGCGGTTAACGCCGCTTTGCAATCCATAATGCCGGCGCCAGTTTGCTCGCGAAGTTGTTTGACTACATCAGCAGATACAGCCATGCTTACCGCCTCCAAATAAGAATCAAGCTCTTTAAACAAAAAGCCGGCGCATGCCCAAAAGCATCGCACGGCTGATATACGATTTAACGTTGTGCTCTCGGTCGTGCTTCCACTTCGACTTCGGCTTCTGCATAGCCTTTGTCCATGCGCGGCGCAACATCTTCCGCTTCCACTTCGTCCTTCATCATCCCCTGCTCCTGCATGCCGCTCTGGCCTTCCAACACGGCATCGGCCATCGCGCGTGTAATCACACTCACAGACTTGAACGCGTCGTCGTTTCCCGGCATCGGGTAATCGATGATATCGGGATCGCAATTGGTATCAACAATCGCAAAGACCGGAATGTTGAGCTTGTTCGCTTCGAAAACGGCAATGGCTTCTTTGCGAATGTCCACCACGAAAAGCGCGCCAGGCAAACGATTCATATCGCGAATACCGCCGAGCACCTTCTCCAGCTTTTCGCGTTCATGCTCGAGCATCAAAATTTCTTTTTTCGTGATACGATCGTAGGTTCCGTCGTTGCTCATCTTTTCGATGTTCTTGAGGCGCTTGATGCTCTTTTTGATCGTGCTGAAGTTGGTCAACATGCCACCCAGCCAGCGCTCGTTGACATAATACATGTTGCAGCGCTCGGCCTCGGCCTTGATGATATCCTTCGCTTGCTTCTTGGTGCCCACGAACAATATCCGGTCGCCGTTGCGCACTGCTTGCACCATCGCTGTGTACGCAGCCTGCAAACATTCCAAGCTCTTCTTGAGATCAATAATGTGAATGCCGTTGCGCTCCATGAAGATGTACTTCTTCATTTTGGGGTTCCAACGGCGCGTCAGGTGGCCGAAATGGCTTCCGGCAACCAGCAAATCTTGTAGACTGACGTTCATTCTGCAATAGCTCCTGATTTAGGGGTTAATACTCGTCTCCATGAGACAAGCCCCGCCCGGTACTCCTGTGAGTGTCGGGCAGGTCCGCCATCCCGCCGGGTCATGGCTCTTCCGTTCCACTGCGTGGAAACCCCAGAGCCACGGCGCGGATGTGTGTGATGGGAATAAATTAGGGTAAGAACTATGGAAATGTACACCGGGGACAAAACCGCAACGCTGATGGGCGACAAAGGAGAGGTGTTATGCCAATAGTCCAAGGCTCGCTTACCCTGTCGTTGATTACCGTTTGGAAAACTGGAAGCGTTTGC
Source organism: Candidatus Zhuqueibacterota bacterium (assembly GCA_013361015.1). Taxonomy (GTDB): domain Bacteria; phylum Zhuqueibacterota; class Zhuqueibacteria; order Zhuqueibacterales; family Zhuqueibacteraceae; genus JABWAN01. The sequence goes on from JABWAN010000543.1 coordinate 4,653, forward strand.
GCGCGCCTTTTTGCCCATACTTCTTGCGCTCTTTCATGCGCGAGTCACGCGTAAGGAAACCCGCCACCTTCAACTTCTTGCGCAACTCGCCATCAACTTTTAGCAATGCACGCGCAATGCCCA
>JABWAN010000544.1 GCA_013361015.1 Candidatus Zhuqueibacterota bacterium
CTCGTTCGTCCGTCATTCCGACCAACTTGACATCCAGGCCGCGGTTTACGACGTCATGCGAGTGTATCGCAATCACAAAGATGTGCGCGTGCGGAAGCTCGCCCTGGTTACGCTGTATAAGATGCAAAATAAATGGGCGCTGGAATTCTTGAAGATCGATCTGCGCTTTCAAGACGACAAGGAGTTGAAGCGCATGGTCGCTGCGATTGTGCGAGAATACGAGATGAAGAAAAGGGCTTCGTAGGAGAAGAGACTTTGCCGGAATGGTTGCCGCATGAATGAATGGCTCGCGAAGCAAAACGACTCGCGGCAATGGCGTTCCACTTTCACGAGAGTACAAGTCGGTGCGCTGACAATCCGGCTGCTCGTATTGCATGAAAACCCCTACTCGTGCGCAATGATTTGGCCGTGCACTTTCCGCAGGTAGCGACGAACATCTGCACGGTGAAGATGACGATAAAAAAGTCTTTTGTTTTCGCTGCAGATATTTTTAATTGCGGCAGAAGATGAACCGCAGTCGCTACCCATGCAAGCGAGGGACTTTTGATGCACCGCGAAACAATACTACAAAGCCTAACGCAGCAGGCGCAGATTTGGGATTTGATCATCATCGGCGGCGGCGCCACAGGCTTGGGCGTTGCCGTCGATGCGGCCGCACGCGGTTACCGCACTTTGTTGCTTGAACAGCACGATTTTGCCAAAGGCACTTCGAGCCGCAGCACGAAGCTGATTCACGGCGGCGTGCGCTATTTGGCGCAAGGCAACGTTTCGTTGGTGTTGGAAGCCTTGCACGAGCGCGGCTTGCTCATTCGCAATGCGCCGCACTTGGTTCACAATCAAGCGTTCATCGTGCCGAGTTATGATTGGTGGGAAGGACCGTTTTACGGCATCGGCATGAAAGTATATGACATGCTCGCCGGCAAGCTCGGGCTTGGTCCTTCACGCATTCTTTCGCGTGAAGAAACGCTTGCACACCTTCCCACACTGGAGCCGGCAGGCTTGCGCGGCGGCGTCATTTACCACGACGGCCAGTTTGACGATGCGCGGCTGGCCATCAACCTGGCGCAGACGTGTATCGCGCACGGCGGTTGCGTGCTCAATTACATGCAAGTGATTGCTTTGCTCAAATCGCATGGCTTGATTGCCGGCGCCGTGGTCCGCGATATCGAAACCGGCAGAGAATATGAAGTGCATGCACGCTGTGTTATCAACGCGACCGGCGTTTTTGCAGACGCGGTGCGGCTCTTGGACGAACCGAAGGCCGCGCCGATTATCGCGCCAAGTCAAGGCGTGCATCTGGTGTTGGATAAATCTTTTCTCCCCGGCAATAGCGCGATTATGGTGCCACACACGGATGACGGCCGTGTGCTCTTTGTTGTGCCTTGGCACGAGCGTGCACTTGTGGGGACTACCGATACGCCGATTCATGAAGCGCCGCTCGAACCACGGCCGTGGCCTCATGAGATAGATTTCTTGCTGCAGCATGCGGGACGCTATCTCTCCAAGGACCCGCGGAGGAGTGATGTCAAAAGCGTCTTTGCCGGCATTCGACCTTTGGTGAAAGCCGGCGACGACAAAGCAACGGCAACACTTTCACGCGATCATACGATACTCATTTCAAAATCCGGCTTGCTCACGATCACCGGCGGCAAATGGACGACCTATCGCAAGATGGCGGAAGACGCGGTCAATCACGCTGCGTTGCTCGCAGGTTTGGAGGAGCGGCGCTGCACGACGGAGCATTTGCCGCTGCATGGCTGGCAGGAGCACGCTGAAATCGCAAAGCCGTTTGACGTTTATGGCGCTGATTTTCTCCGCTTGCAGCAACTCCTGCAAGAAGATGCAACCTATGCGCAGCGGCTTCATGAGGATTTGCCTTATGTGGTGGGCGAAGTCATTTGGGCGGTTCGAAATGAAATGGCGCGCACGATTGAAGACGTGCTTGCGCGCCGCACGCGGGCCTTGTTGCTCGATGCGCGCGCCAGCATTGCATGCGCACCCCAAGTTGCCGCGCTTATGGCGGGAGAATTGCGCCGAGATGAGAATTGGCAGAAGCTACAGGTGAAAGCATACGAGAATTTGGCGAGGGGGTATATACTGGAGGAAAGCTGAAAGCCCTCTGCACTCTACTTGTTGCTGGTCAGATTGTATCGCGACGTTCAGGAAAAAATTTCGAGCAAAAAGAAACGGCCAGAGCGGCTAGCGCAGCTCTGGCCGTTTCGGTTTGATCAAGCGGATGGGCGGTCAGAGAACGAAATGAGCTTGGTCTAGCTCGTCTCGTAGCGTCGGGGCAGATGATCGCTCAAGTGTTTGCGGCCCTCATGCAACGAGAACCGTGGCGTTGCAATGGGCGCGCGAAAATCTCCTCCGTCTGCAAAAATTTAGTGCGCCGTCGCTCCTGCCGGCTTTTTCGCGATAAATCCGGAATACAGACCCCACGCACCGATAAGCAGGTTGATGATGTTTGGGAGGCTCCAGCCCTCGGAGAGCGCAAATGCTCCCGTTGAGTTAACGCCAAGCCCTCCGAGTAATCCCATGATGGCGCTCAATCCGCCAACGGTTTGCGCCCCGGTACGTTGTTGGCTCTCAGAACCTTTGAAGCCGAAATAACTGAGCGCGAGACCGGCGATTGTGTTGAAAATATCGCTGCCCTGTCCTGTGTTTAACATCCCGCCTAGGTTACCCGGCACAAGGCCAAGCAAGCCCACCACAGTTTGAATAATACCGGCATACTTTGAAAAAGTTTGAGCCATGGTAATTCCTCCTCTCGAGAGAGTGGTAAATGAGATGCCTCCACTTGATCTATACATACAATCGCCCGCGCGTCGCATACTGCACGGGAGAATGTTTTTCAAAAGAGAATGCGTATGGAGAAATTGCCGGTTCACAGGTCGCCGCACGGTGCGGAAGGAAGAATCACGGCCTACAATCTAGCAGGATTGCGCAGAATGTCAAGCTTTGAATCTGAGGAAGATTCGTTTGGAGAGCTCCCCAAAGATGCGTATGTTCACGCCCTGTTGTGCTAATTCTCAAAACTCTTACCTAATTTGCTGGAGCTGATAATGACCATGCTAAGTGTGATGCTGCTGGTAGTCTTGGTGGCGCTCGGTTGCGAAGGACAAATTAAATATGAGCGCCAACTGGCGGACGAAAAAAATCCCGTGGTGCGCATGCAAACCACGTCCGGCGATATTTATCTCGAGCTGTTTGAAAAAGACGCGCCCGAAACCGTGGCAAATTTCATCGGTCTGGCCGAAGGCACGAAAGAGTTCACCGACCCTAAGACCAAAGCCAAAGTCAAGCGGCCGTTTTATGACGGCCTCAAGTTTCATCGCGTCATCAACAATTTTATGATGCAGGGCGGATGTCCGCTGGGCACGGGCACGGGCGATCCGGGGTACAAATTCAAAGACGAGATTAGCGCGGAGGCGCTAGGCTTGACGCAAATAAAAGTGGCGGATGCACCGTACGCCGGCCGCGATTTGCAGATGTACATCGGCCGCAAGCTCGGCATCTATTCACAGGAAGATGCGCAAGCGAAGATGGCAGAGATTCAAACGGAATGGAACAGTGTCTCGCAATTGAGTGTGGCGGAACTGTATGCGGCGAACGGCTATGCCTACGACAATAGTTTGAAATCACACAAGGCAGTGCGCGGCGTAATCGCCATGGCCAATTCCGGCCCGAACACCAACGGCTCGCAGTTCTTCATCAATCAGGTGGATACGCCGCACTTGGACGGCAAACATACGGTCTTCGGCCAGGTGGTGAAAGGCATGGACATCGTGGATAAAATTTGCAATGCCCCTCACGGCCCGAATGACCAGCCCCAGCCGGAAATCAAGATCACGACGCTGCGAGTGGCGAAGAAGAGCAAGCACTGAGAATCTTTTGAGCCTGAGCTCTTGTTGTCATTTTGGGGAGGAATCATTTTCAGCCTAACCACAGTGGCTATGCTTGAAATGATTCCTCCGAATGATATTCTAAAAGCAGGTGATAGAAATACCAGTTAGCGCTGCTATAAAGCGCTTTCGCGGGATGTCCTCGCACACGCTCCGCATCTTTGCCGGCTCAATACCGAGAAGACGCAGCGCGGATTGCTTGCTCAAAAGTTTTTCCCGCGCTCACCACTCCGCGTACTGCCGTGCGTGAAGCTGTTTTCAGTGAGGCCTCTTGAATAGGAAAGCAGGGTGGGGTGGTGAGTGATGAATAATGAAGAGGGCGCTCACGCACGACCTTCGAACCAGCGGCGCTCCAGTCCTTTGCGCAGTTGCGTGCGCGCGCGGTGCAGCATCACCCAAAGATTGGATTCGGTGATATTGAGGATTTCGCAAACTTCGGCGCTGCTATAGGCTTCGATCTCGCGCAGTGTGAACACTTGCGCCAAGCGTGGCGGCAAATCCGCAAGACAGCTTTGAAATACCTGCCAAAATTCGCCCTTCTCCAAATCGGCGTAGGGATCGCTGCCCCAATCAAGTGGGCCGGCGCCGTTTTTCCAATGCCCCTTCCATTCGCCCTCAGTTTGAAACGACTCGTCCGGCTCGGCGATCAGCGTATCAATATTTTCGACGTTCGCGCGGCGGCTGCTTCTGCGATAGTGATCGATAATCTTGTGCTTCAAAATACTCACGAGCCACGTGCGCTCCGAGCACTTGCCTGCGAATTTATCCCGGCTTTGCAGCGCGGCGAGCAAAGCTTCCTGTACCAACTCTTCCGCGGCCTCCGGCTCTCGTACGCGTGACATCGCATAGCCGTAGAGATAATCGCCGTGC
>JABWAN010000545.1 GCA_013361015.1 Candidatus Zhuqueibacterota bacterium
GGTGGCTTCCACGGGCATCGGCAAGATTCACCCTGAAATGATTCGCATGCTCGGCCGTCTCTTTTTCCGTTCGAGCTACGGCCAAAACGTGCTCAGTCATTCGCAGGAGGTGGCCTACATTTGCGGCGCGATGGCTGCAGAGATGCGTCTGGATGTGCGCATGGCCAAACGCGCAGGCTTGTTGCACGACATCGGCAAGGCGATCAGCCAAAACCAAGAAGGCACGCACACGCAACTGGGCATGGAATTGGGCAAGAAATATAACGAAGACCCGATCGTCATCAACGCGATCGGCTCGCATCATGAAGACATCCCGGCGGATAATTTGATTTCACTGCTTGTGAGCGCCGCGGATGCGATTTCCGGTTCGCGTCCCGGCGCGCGGCGCGACACGCTCGATGGCTACGTGAAGCGGATCGACAAATTAGAAAAGGTGGCGGACGGATTCGACGCCGTTTCGAAGGCATATGCGATCTCCGCCGGTCGTGAAATTCGCGTTATGGTGCAACCGGAAAAGATCAGCGACGCGCAGGCGGATCTGCTCGCTTCAGACATTGCCAAGAAGATTCAACAAGAATTGGAGTATCCCGGACAGATCAAAGTGACGGTGCTACGCGAGACGCGGGCCACGGCGTATGCGTGAGAGGGAATACCCGTTTGAATGGGATACGCGTAAGGCTGAATTTAATTTAGAAAACATCAGATCAGCTTTGAAGAAGGCGTGACCATATTTAGCGACTCCTATCTCACGACGATATTCGATCCTGAACATTCTATTGACGAACAGCGTTTTGTCGGTATCGGCTTTTCAGATAAAAATCGCATGCTCATCGTTTCATTCACTGAGCGTGGAGAAAAGTATCGTATCATCAGTTGCCGGAAGGCAACCCCGTCCGAGAGAAGAATCTATGAAGAAAGCAGAGATTAAACCTTCAAAAATGGAAGATGATGATTTGCGAGCCGAATACGATTTTCGTGGCGGGGTTCGCGGACGACATTATAGGCCATTGGAAAAAGGATACGTGATTTACATTCATCAACCGGACGGTACGACCGTTGTAAAACACATGAAACTGGAAAAAGGAATGGTTCGTCTTCATCCGGATGTGCATAAATATTTTCCTGATTCCGAAGCGGTAAACTCCGCCCTGCGCTCCTTGATCGCGCTCTTTCCCAAGCGCGTGCAGAATCCTGCTCCAAAAACCCGTGGCATGAAAAATGGACAATCATTCGCAAAGAGAACGCGAGCGCAAGCTCGCCTCAAAACTAAAAGCCTAAACTCGAGGTGAAACATGGAACGTCGTCGCATTACCATCTTTGTTGTCTTTGCCGCCGTCATTGGTGTTATTGGCTGGTTGTTCGTGAGCGGGTTCAATGATACGATGGTGTATTACATTACCGTTAGCGAGCTGAAAGCCCAAGGTGTAAAAGCAGAGGGCAAGGGGCTGCGGGTCAGCGGCAAAGTCGTGCCCGGAACCGTGGAGCGTTCGAGCGACGGCTTGGTCATGAAGTTCACGCTTGATGAATTGGGCGAAACCATGCCGGTGTCCTATCGTGGCATCGTGCCGGACACGTTCAAAGAAGACGCAGGCGTATTATTGGAAGGCAAATTTGCCCACGGCGAATTTCAAGCCACACAAATTTTCACTAAATGCGCCAGCAAGTATGAAAGCGAAGAGGGCGGCGGGTATGATGCCGAGAAGAAGAGTGACGCTTCTTGAGAAGCAGGAAGCAGTATGCAGTGGCCAGTGATCAGTTTCCGAATACTGGCCATTGATCACCTAACCCCAAACGACTTCACTAAACCTCAGGGAATCTCATGACCGAACTTGGGCACATATTCACTTTGCTCGCACTTGGCTGCGGTGTGTATGCGATACTCGCCTCGCTTATCGGCGTGCGTAAGCACGATGAACGCTTGGTGAAAAGTGGGGAGCATGGCGCGATCGGCGTCTCGCTCATGCTGACTTTGGCCGCGGTGGGTGTGTGGCAAGCGCTGCTGACCGACAATTTTCGCATGGAATACGTCGCGAGCTATAGCAATCGCGCGCTGCCGCTGTCGTTCAAATTCACCTCGCTGTGGGCGGGCATGAAAGGCTCGCTGCTGTTTTGGGCGATGCTTCTTTCGTTCTTCAGCACGTTTTGCATTTTGATATATCGCAACAAGCAACGCGTGCTCATGCCTTACGTCACCGCCGTGAATATGGCCGTCACCGTTTTTTTCATCGTGATGATCAATTTCGTTACGCCGCTGTTTGAAATGCTCAACTTCACGCCACCCGATGGCCGGGGCCTCAATCCTCTTTTGCAACATTGGGCGATGGTGATTCATCCGCCGATTCTCTATCTCGGTTACGTCGGTTTCACGATTCCATTTGCGTTTGCGATTGCGGCATTGTTAAGCGGCCAAATGGGGAATGAATGGCTGGCGATCACGCGCCGCTGGACCATTGTGCCGTGGTTCTTTCTGGGCATCGGCATGATGCTCGGCGGCAAGTGGGCTTACATGGAGTTGGGTTGGGGCGGGTATTGGGCGTGGGATCCCGTGGAAAATGCGGCCATGATGCCGTGGCTCACGGGCACGGCGTTTCTGCACTCGGTGATGATTCAAGAAAAGAAAAACATGCTGCGCGTGTGGAACATGGTGCTCATCATTCTGACTTTCACGCTGTGCATCTTCGGCACCTTTCTCACGCGCAGCGGCGTGGTTTCTTCCGTGCATAGCTTCACGCAATCCAGTTTGGGGCCGTTGTTCCTCGGCTTCGTGGGCGTGATTATGGCGTTTTCGTTTACCCTGCTCATGTATCGCCTGCCCAACTTGAAAAGCCCGGTGCGCATGGAATCCATCGTCTCGCGCGAATCGGCTTTTCTGCTGAACAACGTGGTGTTTCTCGGCGCCTGTTTCGCGGTGCTCTGGGGCACCATGTTTCCGGTCATTTCCGAGGCGGTGCGCGGCGTGAAGATCACGGTCGGCGCGCCCTGGTTTAATGCCGTCAACGTTCCGATTGCGCTACTCCTGCTTTTGCTCACCGGCATCGGGCCGCTCGTTGCTTGGCGCAAAAGCTCCGGCGCGCAACTCAAGAAAATGTTCCTGTGGCCCACGGTTTCAACGCTGGTCACCTTCGTGGTGCTCTTCGCGCTCGGTATGCGGCATGTCTATGCGCTCATCTCTTTTGCATTGAGTGTCTTCGTCACGCATACGATCGTGGCAGAATTCCATCGCGGCGCCGTGGCGCGCGGGCGCTCGAACAATGAAAATTATTTTACGGCGTTGTGGAATTTGTTGATGAAAAACCGGCAACGTTACGGCGGCTATGTCGTGCACTTCGGCATGGTGCTCATCTTTGTCGGCGTCACCGGGCAAGCCTTTACGCAAGAAGCGGAAGCGCAACTCAAACCGGGCGAAGCGATCAAACTCCGCAATTATGAGCTGGTTTATCAATCGACGCGCGAGTACACGGACGCAAACAAATCCGTGGTCGAGTCGACGATGATTGTGAAGCGCGACGGTCAAGTGCTCGAAACGATCTATCCGCAAAAACATCTCTATCGCGTGCAGAACCAGCCCACCACCGAGGTCGCGCTCTTTTCAAATTTGCGCGAAGATCTGTACGTGGTGTTGGGCGAATATAAACCCGAGACGAATGCCGCAACGTTTCATGCCTATCTGAATCCGCTCGTCATGTGGGTGTGGATCGGCGGCATGGTGTTGACGATTGGAACGTTGATCACACTGCTGCCGGATTCCGTCTCTCCGGGTCGCAAGTCCCCAGCCGTGAGCCAAGCTGTTCCAGCGGGGCAGACGGAAAAAACCGTAGCGTGAGCACATGAACCATGCAAATCTCGCAGGCTCAATCTGAAGATGACTATCGCAAAGCCCGACGTCTCTTCGAAGAGTATGCCGCCGCGCTCGGTGTCGATTTGGAGTTTCAAAATTTTTCACATGAATTAACTCACCTCCCTGTGGAATACGGCCCGCCCTCAGGCTGCTTGTTACTTGCAGAAGAGGCGAATCTTCCCTTGGGGTGCATTGCGCTTCGGCAAATCAGCGCGAGCATTTGTGAAATGAAACGGCTCTACGTCGCGCCCGCGGGCCGCGGCCGTGGCGTAGGGCGCGCCTTGGCGCACGTTGTCATTGCGGAAGCACGCACGCTTGGTTATGAACGCATGCGACTCGATACGCTGCCCGCAATGCACGAAGCTCGCGGCCTTTATGTCTCACTGGGCTTTCGCGAGATCGCGCCGTATCGGTTCAATCCGATTGCAGGCACGAGCTTCATGGAACTGTGTTTAGTTTTAAAGAATCCTTTCGGCTTTTCTGATCAACCTCAAAGAGGATAATCTTATGGACGCGAACAATACTTCGATATTTGATTTAAGCGTATCGGAGAAGCTACAGCTTGTTGAAGATTTGTGGGATGACATCGCCGCGATTCCGGAAGGTATTCCGATCCACGGCTGGCAGAAAGAAGAATTGGCTCGGCGAAAACAGAATTTCATTAAAAATCCCGAGTCAGGACGCTCATGGGAAGAAGTGCAACGCAGAATTCGCAATCGCCATGGCCGCTAAATTGATCTTACTTCCTGAAGCCGAACAAGACGCCGCCGAAGCATACGATTGGTATGCAGCGAAACGGCCCGGCCTAGGTGAAGAATTTTTGAATTGTGTTGATTCCTGTTTACAGGCACTTCGTCGCACTCCAAAGTTGTATGCCTTTGCGCATGAGGAATATCGCCGCGGCCTGATTCGGCGTTTTCCCTATTCCATTTT
>JABWAN010000546.1 GCA_013361015.1 Candidatus Zhuqueibacterota bacterium
TCAGCAAACGACTTCGTCCGACGTGCAGCGCAATGTGCAGATCGCCCCGGAAGACTCGACCGGGCGAGCTAGTGCCCGAAGCCCAATCGCAACACCCCAACGCGATAGCTCGCGACAAAAGCCAGCGCTGTCCGCAAACGGAGCGAACAAGGGTCAACTCGCGGAGGCGATTCAAAAATACGGCGCGAAAGACTATGAGTCTGCGTGGCGAATTTGCGTGCAAATTCTACGGAATTCTCCGAACGATGAAAACGCGCTGAGTCTGCGCGAGCAAATCACCCAGGGCTGGCGCGAACAAATAGAGGAAACTGCAAGAAAACAGCAGTTCACAAAGGCACTCGAGCGGGCGCGCAAATTCGGGGAGTATGTGAATGCGCAAACAGGTGCAACGCACACCGCTGCGATTTATGAAAAATGGGGCGATGCTTTGAGCGCACGTAGAGGGTACGCGGCTGCGCTCAAAAAATATCAACAAGGCCTGCAAGCACTACCGAAGAGCACTGCCCTTCTCGCTAAAACGCAAGCAACGACCGCAGCCTTGCAAAAGTGGCTGGGTCTCACATTGGTCTTGGTTGAGGGCGGCAGCTTTCATATGGGTGATAGCTTGAAGGACAGCAAGGCGCTCGGCAAAGATCACGAAGACGAGCAACGCGTGCACTTCGTGCGCGTGGATGATTTCTATATGAGCACGCACGAAATCACATTCGCACAATTCGATTCTTTTTGCACGGCCACCGGTCGCGCGCTGCTGCCCGATAATGGCTGGGGCCGCGGCGAACGGCCGGCGATCAACGTCACCTGGGAAGAGGCGAAAGCGTTTTGCAATTGGCTGAGGAAAAGAGTCGGGGAAGAAGTCGTAATCAAATTGCCGACGGAGGCCCAATGGGAATTTGCCGCGCGCGAACGCGGGCAGTTGGTGCGCTATGCCGGCACGGACGACGCTCCGGCGCTTCCGGAATATGCGTGGTTCGCAACGAATACGACTCATCCTGTCGGCCAAAAACGCGCAAATGCGCTCGGTCTATTTGATATGAGCGGGAATGTGTATGAATGGTGCGAAGACCGCTACGACAAGAACTATTACAAAGACAGCCCGACGGACAATCCAACCGGGCCGAGCAAAGGCAAAGACTATGTGCTGCGCGGCGGCTCCGCGCTCAGTGCCGCCGCTGATTTGCGATGCTCCAATCGCGAACGTGCTCGCAGTGCACCGGATTTCAAAAAATGGAAAATGCCCACCGGCTTTCGCATTGTCGTGACACGCTAGTCCATCAAAAGTGAACTCTTCGCTTCTAAAGCAAAAACAAAAGACAAAACAGTTACTGGCAAAATGATTAAAAGAATGGTTTTGCCGGTAATCGTTCTGTCTTCCTGTGGCGATCATTCGCAAACCAACCCTTCGTGAAGAACATGGCAACCTATTCCAGCCTACTCCAAAACGTGAGCCGTGCGCTGCTTTTGGAATATGATCTCGAACGATTTTTGCGATTGATTATGGATGCGCTCATCGCCGAAACGCAGGCCGAGCACGGCATGATCGTCGTTTTAGATGAGCATGGCCGGCATCAGTGTCGCGCCGCGCGTGACCGGCGACAACAAGACATTCCCGATCCTTCCGCGCGCCGCAGCAAAACCATCATCAACGAAGTGCTCAGCAGTGGGCGGTATCAATTTCACGGCAACGCGCTGAGCGATGCGCGCTTGCTGGGAAAGAGCACGGGCAGTATCACGAATTTGAATCTCGTTTCCATCGCGTGTGCGCCGCTGCGCGACGAGGCCGGCGTATTCGGCGTCATTTATCTGGATAGCGACAAAGCCGAAGCCTTGTTCAATCAAGGCACCGGCGTTTTGCTCGATCAGCTCGCGCAAATGCTTTCCGGCGTGATTCGCGATTTGCAAAAACGTGCTACGCCTGCGCGCGCGCCCGCGCAAACGCTCAAATTCAACGGCCCCGTGGGCGAGGTCGAAGTCATCATTGCGCATGAAAAGATGGCGAGGATCTATCGCGATGCGGAGATGCTCGCGGACAAAAACATTCCGGTGTTGCTTACCGGCGAGCCGGGTACCGGCAAGGAATTGGTCGCACAGTTTCTCCATTCCAAAAGCAATCGCCGCGGCAAGTGGCTCGCCGTGGATTGCGGCACGCTGCCTTATGAAACGCTCGTCTCGGAACTCTTTGGCCACGTGAAAGGCGCATTCACCAACGCGAGAAACGACCGGCCCGGCTTGGTTGCAGCCGCGCGCAAAGGCACGCTCTTTTTGGATGAAATCGGCGAGTTTAGTTTGGATTCACAAGCGCGCTTGTTGCGCTTTTTGGAGATGGGTGAATACAAGCCGCTGGGCAGCGACGAAATCAAGCGCGCGGACGACGTGCGCATCATTACCGCCACCAACAAGAATTTGCCCAAGCTCGTTCAGGAAGGAAAATTCCGGCAGGATTTATACGACCGATTGAATGACGTGGTCTTCGAGCTGCCGCCGCTGCGCGAACGCACGGAAGAAATTTTGCCGCTCGCCAATCATTACCTCGCGCGCTACGGCAAGGAGTACAACAGTCCCGATTTGGAATTGAGTTTGGCCGCCGCCGTGTATCTCAAGCAGCATCGCTTGCGCGGCAACGTGCGCGAATTGAAGAAAATGGTGCGGCGCGCGGTCTTGGGCTGCCGCGAGAAATTCATTCAAATCGAGCATTTCGATTTCACTCGTCCACAAAATGCCGCCGATGCTGCCGGGGACGAGAGGAACTTCAAAGCTGCAAAGGAAAAAATCGTGGGCGATTTCGAGCGGCAATTCATTCTCGCGCGGCTGCGCGAAACCGGCGGCAGAGTAAAACTCGCCGCAAAAATCTCCGGTATGCCGGCTCCGAATTTTTCCAACAAAATGAAAAAGTACGGCATCAATCCGAAACAACTGCCTTCGGAATAGAGGTTGGGCCGCAACTACAAGCCGTACTTCTTGCGCTTGCGCCAAAGTGTGGCCGGATCAATCCCCAAAATCTCCGCGGCTTTTTGATAGTCTTGCGCCTGTTGCAGCACGCGGGTAATGTGCAGCTTCTCCAACTCTTCGAGCGTGAGCATGTGGTCGGCGCGTAGCGCAGCCGCGAGAAACTCTTCGGGCAGGTGCGTGCGCTCGATGACGCCGTTGCGCGCGACCAAAACGGCGCGCTGCATCACGTTTTCCAATTCGCGCACATTGCCGCTCCAACGATAGCCGCGCAGCACTTTCAGGGCTTCCGCAGAAACCTCGAGCGGCGTGTCTTTCGAGAATTTTTTAATAAAATGCTCGATCAAAAGCGGAACGTCTTCCGGCCGCTCGCGCAATGGCAGCAGCTTTAGGCGCACGCCGTTCAAACGATAAAACAGATCTTCCCGAAACGTGCCTTCCTCCAAAGCCTCGTCGAGGTTTTTGTTGGTCGCCGCGAGCACGCGCACGTCCACTTGGCGCGTATGGCTCTCTCCCACCCTTTCGTATTCTTTATTGTGCAACACACGCAAAAGTTTGGCCTGAATAATCGGCGGCAGCTCGCCAATCTCGTCGAGAAAAATCGTGCCGGTGTTGGCCAATTCAAAACGGCCTTGGCGGTCTTTCACGGCGCCGGTGAAGGCGCCCTTCACGTGGCCGAAGAGCTCGCTCTCCAATAAATTTTCCGGAATGGCAGCGCAATTGACTTTCACAAACGGCTTTTGGCTTCGCCCGCTGGATTGATGCACGAACTGCGCGACAAGCTCTTTGCCCGTGCCGCTTTCGCCTTCAATTAGCACACTGAGGTCGCTTTCCGCGACCGTGGCGGCCAGCTCGAGTACCGCTTGCATCTCGCGATTGCGCGTGAGAAATCCGCCCCAGTCTTTGTCTTTGGATTCCGCCAAAAGCTGCCGCAAGCCACGCACTTCGCTTTTTAGCTCGTGATGTTCCCACGCTTTCAGCGCGAAGAGTTGCAGTTCTTTGAAATCGAACGGCTTCTGCAAGTAGTGATATGCACCGCGCTTCACCGCTTCGATGGCACTGTCGATCGAGCCGTGCGCGGTGATGATGATCACCGTGGTTTCGGGCGCGTGCTGCCGCACTTCGGCGAGCAGCTCCATGCCGTCGACCGGCGACATTTTCAAATCGAGGAAAGCGAGATCGAATTTTTCCCGGCGCAATACTTCCTGCGCCTCTTGCGGCTTCGCATAAAGCTGCGTGTCGAAACCGATGGAATCGAAACAAATGCCGATGGTTTTGAGGATGTTGACCTCGTCATCAACTACGATGACTTTCGGAGGCGTTGCTGCCATTGCCGTTCTGCGTTAAGGGAAGAGTGAAATAGAATGTGCTGCCTTTGCCCAATTCGCTTTCAACGCCGATTTTGCCGCCGTGGCCTTCGACCACTTCGCGCGCAATCGCCAGCCCCAATCCGACGCTGCCCGGCGTGCTTTCCTTTGCATCTTTCACTTGCACGAATTTATCGAAGATCGTTGCCAACGCCTCGGCCGGAATGCCGCGTCCAGTATCGGCGACGAAGACGTGCACCGTGCCATTCTCACAATGCGCCGAAATCTTGACTTTGCCGTGCGCCGGCGTGTAGCGCAGAGCATTACTCACGAGGTTGTTGATCACCCACGAAAGCTGTTGGGGATCGCCCCACAGCTCCGGCAAATCCGTGTCGAGCGCCAGCTCCAATTGCACCTCCTGCTGTTGGAACAACAAGCGCAGCGGCGTAAGCGCATCTTCGAGCAAGTGGCGCAAAGCTATCGGCTCATTGCGGCGTTGATACGTGCCGGCTTCCAG
>JABWAN010000547.1 GCA_013361015.1 Candidatus Zhuqueibacterota bacterium
TGCTGGTGGTGCTGCTCACCATGAATGCGATTGCCATCTTCATCCGGTATCGCAGCCGGAGCGCTCGCCACGCCGAGGCGTTTCTTCAGCAAAGGACGCGCATCCGGCGGCACGAACGCGGGCGGATTTGCCGTGCCATCGTTCGGGTCTTTAGGAAGAGGCGCTTCCTGTGCATTGTCCGGCGGGCGCTGTGAAGCGATCTCATCTTGCAAGCGTGCGCGCGCATCCGGCAGCACGTAGCCGATTTGTGCGTGGCCGCGCGCGCTGGTGAAGTAGGCAAAGGTGACGAGCGCGTGCAGAATGTCCGCAATTTGATAACGCAATTCTGCCAATGCGGGAACGGGCGCTTGCTCGCGTTCATAATTCGGGCGCAGCATGTGCCGGCGCAGCAGCCATCTTTGCTCTGCACGCGACATGGTTGAAAAGGCCGGTCGGAAGAACAGCATAGTGGGGAAGACCTGCTCCATCAACCAAAACGGAAAGCCGAGCAAGCCGCGGCGCCGTCCGCGTATGTTAACGATGTGCGCATCGATGCGCCGCAGCACCTCGCGCGCGGAAGTCTCCGGCTCCTGCTCCGTGGCGCGAAACGCGCGGTGCAACGCCATGGCGCATTCCGCGGAAGCCGGCCGCAGCGAGGTGATTTGAAAATCAACTTGGTATTGCATACGCCGCAACGCCAGCAGCAACATTAAACCGCCGCCATCTACAATGATGTGTTGCACCATGAACCACGGCAGCTCAACCGTGGTGCCGAGCCGGCTCATGAGCACCGTGGTCCCTTTCAAGCCGTAAATAAACGTAGCAAGCACGGAAACCGAAAAGGCGACGATCAAGGTCGGCACAAAAAATCTGCGCAAGCCGGGCTTCGCATAGAGGAAATATCCAAGCGTCGCGAGCGTGCCATATTTCGTCAGGCTGTTACTCACGAGTGGATCGGGCCCGCCGAAGACTGCGCCCAATCCCGCTTCCGGCGAGCCATAGGCGCGGAAATAAACAATAGCTGCAGAGAACGCGGTGAACAAGACGGCGAAGACGAGAAAGTAAGTCCGCATCAAAGTTGAGGCCGGCGAGCGCAGTTCCACGTCCTCGAGCTTTTCGAAATTCTCTTTGGGCGGACGAGCTTCATATGCGAAGTACAACAGCACGAGAATGAGCACGCCGTCGCCCGCAACGCTGGCGAGTAGAAACGGATGATCGCCCGGAAACAGCGGATTGGGTGGATACGCGAAATAGAGCCACAAAGAAGCGCCGACGGAGATCGCATGCCCAATCGCCAATAAGATTGAAGCCTCGCGCCGCACGCCGGCATTGAACGCACCGACCGTTGCGAGTGAAAGCATCAACACGATTTTCATGAACGTGTTCAACGTCTCGGGCGGATTGATGAAGAACATATTCACCGCGGGCAGGCCTTTGGCGCCGACGAGCAGCGCGAGAATTTGGTATGAAAAATAGACGCCGTAAGCCAAAAAGATGAAGCGTAAAAAGTAAAAGCCGAAATCGCGTTTGGGTTTCAATTCCGACAAAGGCCCCACGGAGCTTGCAAACAGCGGGGCGATTTCTTCCAAAGGCACACCGGCTTTTTTGCGCAGCCCGAGCGTCAAGAGCTTCTGCGTCCACACCGAGACAGGCACGACCACGGTTTCAATAATGCCGGCGACCAGCGCGATCAAAAAAGGATGGCGCAAGCCAAAGAGCTGGCCGTCGCGAAACTCCCAAATGCGCGGCGCCCACAATTTGCCCGTGTCCACGAAAGTGCCGTTAGCGAATTCCCAAATGATGAAATGATAATGATTGAACAACACGGCAAACGCGAAGAGCACACCCACGATTGCCATGGGAACCCAAAGTGCGGCTTTGCGCAATAGCACCAACAGCGGCCCGAGCGCCAGCGCCCAAATCGCAGTGGCGCCATAGATGGTATTGGGATTCGTGTTCGTGAACGCGTGAAAGACTTCGATGCCGATATATTCCAACAAATACCCCAGCACGCCGGAAACGACGATGGAAAGCAGCATCCGCATTTTCGGAGAGAGCGCATCGCGACCGTCCGGTTCCCATCTTTTGCCAGGAAAATTCATGCCTGTTTTTCTCCTTCATTGAGAAGAGGTGTTGTGATTGTTGCGGGCGAAAATCGCAACGCGACATTCGTGTTGCGCGCTGCTACAACTCAACACGAATGTTGAGGTACAGCGCTCTAAAATCAACCCGAAGCGCGTATACAACTTTAGGTATTGCAAACTCAGCCAAACAAAGTGTCTGTCATTTCGAGTCTCGAACATGGAACGAGGAATCCTCTTCGCGACACGCTTCATGAATTCGCCGCGTGGCGCTAGAGATTCCCTCTTCCGGCAGCAATGGTGAGCACGCAACAGACGGTCGAGTTCACACGCTTTCGAATACTCTCGATTTTGCTCGTTCTGCGATTGGATAGGTGAGCGAGCCTTTGTAGCCGAATATTTTGCCGATGCATGCCAAAACGGAGATGAGGGCTTTTTGCAGAAAGATCGGGAAATCGGCTGCGTAGCCGGCGATGGGATAACGTTGCAGCATCACGAAGAAATGCAAAAGCGGCGGCTGGCCCTTTTGGTTCACTTTGCCCGTGCGCGCCGCGGCGAAATAAGTTTCGATGAAACCTTCGGTGTCGTATGCCGGACGAAACTCGGTAATGAAGTGCAAATCCGCCCCGCTCACATTCCAAAACTTGTGCGGAACATTCTTCTCGAATGTGATACTCTCATGCGGATTCAGAATGTATTCTTTGCCGGCAATGGTGACGCCCATTTGACCAGCGAGCACCTCGTGCCGCTCTTGTTGCGAAGGGTGAATGTGATCGATGCGATTGAAGCCATTGGCGAGGCCAAAAGCTTCCATGCGCAAAAGCGCGCCATTGGTCGAAGCGCTCGTTTCAAGAAAGATTACTTTTTCTTTGGAGACCGGATTTTCGAAGATGGCGCCCTGCTTCGGCATGGCTGCCTCCTTTTTTTTCAGAATGTCTGGGTGAAAATTTTATCAAAGCCTTAATTGCAAGCCTGTCAACTGAAATAGATGCGGGATGCGCAGCAAAACTCTCAGCAATTTTTTGTGCGGCGAAGGAAAAATCGGCGAGCGGAGCGGTATACGCCATTGCGGCCGCGTTAAAATTGTCGTATTCTGCCTTGCGATTCTCTGGGAATAATCTCCGACAGCGGATTTCCCGGCAATCTGAGAACCCGGGCGGCCCCATGGATAGATGAAAGCCACCGGACAAAGCTTTTTGCTTTTCATCTGTTGGGCATAAATCACTTTCAGAATTTCATTCTGAGTTTGATTCTTTAATTCGCATATTGCTCCTCGAAGCGTAAGCTTGATTTTGGCTCACCATATGGAGAATACCTTTTGAAGCCTTCCGATCTTCACAACAGATGCTCGACCGCATTTGCTTTCGCGGAAAAACAATTGCGACGTCTCATTACCACGCATCCCGATTTCTTTCCAATGTACACCGTCAACGGCAAGTGGAAACATGAAGGCGAAGCGTGGACGAACTGGTGCGAAGGTTTTCTCGCCGGGCAATTGTGGCTGCTCTACGGTCACAATAAAAACGATTGGTGGCGCGCGCAAGCCGAGCATTATTCGCGCTTGCTCGAACACCGCAAGCACGATCGCAACGTGCACGATCTCGGCTTTCTGTTTTTCTCGACGTGGAAACGCTGGTTTGATTTGACCGGAGAGGAGGAAATCAATCAAGTCGTAATTGCAGCCGGGCGCACGCTCGCGTTGCGTTTTCAAGAGCAGGGGAAGTATCTTTGCTCATTTGTCGCGCCGGAGAGTTTGTTCATCGATATTATGATGAACGTGGGCATTATTTTCTATGCGGCGCAGCAAACCCACGACGAGAAGTTGTGGCGCATTGCGAATGAACATTGCCTCACCACACGAAAATATCTGGTGCGCGGCGACGGCAGCGTTGCGCACGAGGGCATTTTTGATCGCAATACCGGCGAGTTTCTGCGCCAAAGCACGCACCAAGGCTGGCGGGATGATTCTTCGTGGGCGCGAGGGCTGGCGTGGGCGCTTTATGGATTTGGAACGGCGTATTCGTTCACACACGATGCGCGCTATTTGCAAACCGCCGAAGCCTGTGCGAATTTTTATATCGAACGCACGCCAAGCCACGGCATTCCACCGAATGATTGGGATGAGCCGCATCCGAAAATGCCATACGAAAGCTCCGCGGCTGCGATTGCGGCCGGCGGCATGTGGAATCTCGCGAAGCTCACGAGCGACGCAACGCACGCGCGCCGCTATCGTGATTATGCTCTGCGCATCCTTGCCTCGCTCACCTCGTCCGAATTTTTGGCAATGGACACACCCGGCTGGGAGGGCATTCTCAAACATGGCATCTATCATTGGCGCAAAAATCTCGGCGTCGATGAAAGCGTGATGTGGGGCGATTACTTTTTTCTCGAAGCGCTAGCGAAGGTGGAGAGTGGCTTTGTAGATGGTTGATGGTGGATCGTGAATAGTGGGGCGAGGGAGTGACGAAGTGAGGGAGTGACGAAGTGATGGAGTAATGGAGTAATGGAGTGATGGAGTAATGGAGTGATGGAGTAATGGAGTGATGGAGTAATGGAGTGATGGAGCGATGCGAAAATCCTCCACTGCTATTCCCCCTTGAGGGGGCTATGGTGTCGTGAAAGAAGTGAAGAGCGGGATTAAAAGCATGAAAGCGTGGCGCAGTGTGTTGCAACCTAATCAAAGCGTGGTACTTCTCGAATTGTTTG